>JBJONJ010000653.1:0-7756 GCA_046051905.1 Verrucomicrobiota bacterium | reverse complement strand
CTACGCCCTGGAGCGTGCTGACGCGCTGAATTCCGCCGTGGAAGGCGAGCGTGACATGGGTGCCTACCTCATCTGGGCTCCGTATGAGAAGCGAAACATGTTCAAAGACCTCGTCAAGATGGGCCTGCGCGGCTCCGGTGACTACGGCGTGCTCAGCCTCGGTGTCTTCAACGGCCAAGGCATCAACAACGCCGACCGCAACGGCGAGCTGCACTACATCGCCCATGCCGCCTGGCCCTTCGAGGTCGGTGGCCAGATCGTCGAAGTGGGAGCCAGCTACTACCATGGACGCTATGTGCCGACTGCGGCGGCCATCACGGGGGTGGGCACGCCCACCTTCGATCCCACCGGCACCCGCGACTCCCGCCTGGCCGTCAATGCCATTCTCTATCCGCAGCCCTTCGGTCTTGAGGCCGAGTGGACCTGGGGCGACGGCCCGCAGCTCAGTGAAGACCTGCGCACCATCACCAGCCAGAGCCTCAACGGCGGCTTTGTGCAGGCCGTCTATCGCCATGTGTTCCCGAACCAGTCGGAGCTGATCCCCTTCGTGCGCTGGCAGACGTTTGACGGTGCCCGCAAGTTCGCCGCGAATGCCCCGCGCAACCGCGTGGACGAACTGGCCCTCGGTTTCGAATACATCCCCTACCCCGAGCTGGAGCTGACTCTGATGTATGCCACCGGCACCCGCACGAACACGGTGGACAATCCCGCCACGGCCGGCCCGCGCTATCGCGATGTGAATTACCACTACCTGGGCCTTCAGGCGCAGATCAACTTCTGATCCCGCAGGTTTCGTTGGTTCGAGCATAACAAGGCCGGAGGCGCGTGGTGGGCGCTTCCGGCCTTTTTTGCGCCCTGAAACCGCTGGAAAGCCACGGCCATGGCGACATAGATGCACGCCTCCCCTTCATGATTGCCGACCTCCTCGCCGCCGCCGACCTCTGGCCCAAGATCCAAGAAGCCCTTCCCGTCATTTTTTCCCTCGTGGTCATCGAGGGACTGCTTTCGGTGGACAATGCGCTGGCCATCGCCGCCATGGCCCGCCACTTGGACGATAAGCAGCGCCAGACGGCGATGAACATCGGCTACATCGGCGCCTATGGCTTCCGCGTGGTGGCGCTTCTGGTGGCCAGTTGGATCATCGAAAACCATTGGATCATGCTGCTCGGTGCTCTGTATCTCGTGTGGCTGATGTGCGCCCATTTCGTGGGACAGAAAGAGCAGGAGGAGGACGAGGGCGCGGCCGTGAACGTGCATCACCGCACCTTCGGAGCCACCATTGTCATGATCTCGCTCATGGATCTGAGCCTCAGCGTGGACAATGTCGTCGCCGCTATCGCCCTCAGCCCGAAGGACCTCTGGCCGGTGTATGTCGGCGTGACCATCGGCATCATCGCGCTGCGTTTGATCGCCGGCGTGGCGGTGAAGATGATCGAGAAGTATCCGGTGCTTGAGCACACGGCCTTCATCCTCGTCGGCTACGTCGGTTTGCTGCTTTTGGCGGAGTTGCAGTTCGAGGAGTACTTCCATCAGTTCTCCCCCACCGAGCTCAAGATCGGTAAATTCGCCGGCATCCTCGTTTTGACCGCGCTGACCATCGCGTGGTCCCAATTCGGCTGGCTGCAAAAGCTGCTCAAACCCTTCCTCCAGCTCGTTTTGATCCCGATGAACGTCGTGGCGGCGGTAATTGGGGCGGTGATCGTGGTCATCACCACACCCTTCAAACTCGTGTGGGCAAAAGTGGGCCACAAAGCCGCCTGATCTTTTTTGCGGCTTTTGAGCTCCGTTGCGGCTATTTATTTCGATTTTCAGCCGCTTGAAGCCTGATCCATCCACCCTCAACCCGCCTGCCGCCACGCTCGACGAGCTCGGCAGCATGGCCACCATCATCACGCACACCGCGCCGAAGGAACGCCCGGCCCCGCTGCCCTCCATGGCGGCCACCATCGAGACCACGCCGGACATGCCCACCATCGCCGTGGCGAATCCGAGCCGGAACCTGCCGGCTGCCACGATGCATTCCGCCGGCGCATCGATGGGCGGCAAATCGAAATCTCAGCTGGCCATGGAATCCGTCTCCGGCCAGGACGGCTGGATCAGCGACCGCTTCCGCCTGCTCGACAAGCTGGGAGAAGGCGGTTTCGGTGTCGTGTATCGGGCAGAGCAGGTGAAACCCATTCAGCGCCTGGTGGCGATCAAGATCCTCAAAGGCGGCCTCGACAGTGCCATCGTCTTTGGGCGCTTCGCCGCGGAGCGGCAGACGCTGGCGCTCATGGAGCATGAGAACATCGCTCGTGTCTTCGACGCGGGCGAGACCGAGACGGGCATGCCCTACTTTGTCATGGAGCTGGTCAAAGGCCGCTCCATTACCAGTTACTGCAAGTCCAACGAGCTCGACCTCCGCCACCGGTTGGAGCTTTTCATCCCGGTCTGCCAGGCCGTGCATTACGCGCATCAGAAGAGCATCATCCACCGCGACCTGAAGCCGGCAAACATCCTCATCACCGACGAGGGGGGCCGCATCACGCCGAAAGTCATCGACTTCGGTATCGCCAAGGTCGTCGAGGGTCGGGACATCTCGCAGGCGGACTTCACCGGCGTGGACCAGCTCGTCGGCACACCCGGTTACATCTCCCCCGAGCAAATCGAGCACGGCAGCAGCCACGTCGATACCCGCAGCGATGTGTATGCGCTCGGCGGCATCCTTTTCGAACTGCTCACCGGCAAGCCGTTGATCAGTGCTGCGGACATCGCCTCGAAGCCCATGCACATCCTCCTCCGCGAACTGGCCGAGAAGGATGCCCCCAAGGCCTCTACCTATACGCCGGAGCTGGCCGGCGATCTCGACTGGATCATCATGAAGGCGCTCGAGCGCGATCCGGAGCGCCGTTACGGCAGCGCGGACGATCTCGCGGAGGACATCTCGCGCTTCCTCACCTATCAACCGATCTCCGCCCGCCCGCCGAGCCGCTCGTATCTCCTCGGCCGCTTCATCCGGCGTCACCGCATCGGCGTGGCCGCCAGTGCCGCCATCGCCACCGCCGTGCTGGCCGGCGGCATCACTAGCACCGCGCTCTACTTTGAATCGGAAAAGAACCGCGCCCGGGCCGAGCAGGCCGGTGACGACCTGCGCAAGTCCTACAGCCAAAGCGATGAGCAGATGGCGCGGCAGTTCACGGATCGCGGCCAGTTTGCCGAGGCCGTCGCTTACCTCACCCGCTCGCTGCGCACCGATCCGCACAACAGCCTCTCCTCCACGAACCTGCTGTCCCTGCTCTCGAACGTGCATCTCATGCATCCGGTCACGCACAAGCTGCCGCTGCCAGGAGGGGCGCAGGAGGCCCGCATGACCGCCTTCAGCCGCCAGACAGGCATCGCCTTGGCCGTGAGCATGGTCATGTCCGAGCGGCTCCAGGCACCCATGCAAAACGTGCGCCTGCCCGTGCATGAGGTCATCAGTACTTGGGACATCCAAAAGGGTGCCTCATCCCGGGTCGATCATCCCCTGCCCGATGATGTGCAGGTGACCTGCCTGGAGATCACCAAGGATGGCACCCAGGCTGTCATCACCAAAACCGATGGCACCGTGGAACTGTGGTCTCTCGCAGATGGAAAGCGCCGCATGCTCCAGCCCCAATTGCCCAGCCTCGCTCTTTCGATCGCGCTGTCCGGGGACGGCTCCACACTGGCCGTGGGCAGTGAGACGGTGGTCGAAAAGGGTGGTCTCGGTGTCTGCCATGTCTGGAGCCTGCGCGAGCCGCAAAAGCCCGCCCGCGAATTCACCCATCCCAAGGCCATCACCGCCCTCGATATCGACCCGGCCGGCGAAGTCATCGTCGCTGCCAGTAATGAAGGCATCGCGCAGACCTGGGACCTCAAGAACATGGCCCCCATCGGCGCGCCCATCGAAGTCGATGAGAAGGACAACGGCCTATCCTGCATCTCGCTGCATCGTGGTAAAAAGCTCGTGGCCGCAGGAACCAACAGTGGCACCCTGTACGTCGGCAAGTACACGACCAACGAACTCGCCACTGCCCCGCTCACCCATCCCGGCGCGGTGCTGAACGTGCGCATCGCCGCCGACGGCCAGTCCCTGCATGTCGGCGACTCCGCGGGCTTCATGCATGCGTGGAATCTCGAGCGTGCCCAGCCGCTGCATCCGCCCCTCAGGCACGATGGAGAGATCGCCGCCGCCAGGGTGGCGGATGCCGAGGGGCTCGTGGTCAGCGTTTCCAAGCATGGCGAGGTACAGGTGTGGAACTCCCTCACCGGTCAGCGGCTCTCCCAGCGCCTCCAGCACAGCGTCTCCAATGTCAGCATTACCGATGACTGCACCATGCTCATGCTCGCGCCCCGCATGGAGGCCTTTGTGCAGGTTTGGAACATCTACGAGACCATGAGCAGCCGCGTGTTTGTCGATGCCCCGGACCAGCCGCTCATCCCGAAACCCGAGCCGCCGGAAAACGCACCGCCCTTTGTCCGCAGCTCCATCGCCGCCGCGTGGAACCGCCCCAAGACCCACATCATCGCCGCGGACGTGGATGGAAACGTCAGCGTCTTCGCCGGGAAACAGTGGGACGCGTTCGGGAAACCCTTCCGCCATCCGCCCGCCGTCGGTGCCGTTGCCCTCACCCAAGACGGCAAAACCGCTATCACCTCCGGCCGCGATCAGGTCGTGCGGGTGTGGAATGTCGAGACCGGCGAGGCGCTCGCCGCGCTGCCACACGACTCGTTTGTCGAGGTCCTCGCCCTCGCCCCGGATGACGAGACGCTCGCCACCTTCACCGAAAAGGGAGACATGCGAGTGTGGCGCTACCGCACCGGCGAAGGACTCTCTCCCGCCATCCGCCACGGCACCGGCTTCGTGCAGGCCCGCGTGAGTGACGATGGCAAAGAAGTGCTCTTCCGCCTCGAAAAGCTCGGCTGGTTCACGATGCCCATGCCCGTGCAGGATGCCGTGCTTCCGGAATGGTTCCTCCGCTTTGCCGAAACCCTCGCCGGCAACCGCCTCACCCCCACCGGTCGGATTGAAGAGCTCGATCTCACCGAGCACGAGCAAGCCCTCGCCGAGGCCCGAAAGGCCGGGAAAGACCAGGACGCCGCCTCACGGCTCATCCGCTGGCTCACCGCCGATCCCACCCAGCGGCCGCTCAATCCGCAGTCCGACCAGCCTCTGCCCGAGTATCTCAAAAAGCTCGAAGCCAACCCCGCCGGCCTTGAGGAGCTGAAACGCTTCCGCGAGGTGAAGTAGCGAGGGTGCAACCACCCGATGTCGAAGACATCGGCCGATCCACGCCGCCGCGCCCCGGAGGGAGCGCGAGAGGCATTCTTCCCCTTCTCGCACCGTTCTAGGGCGCGATGTGTGATCGCTGTTGGGCACCGGCTCATCCACTGTGGGATTCTATTCATACCAATTGCTTCTGCTCCCTCAACGCCAGCAACTCATCAAACACGGCGGTGAGTTCGTCGCCTTCGATCTGTTTCTCATTGAGGAGTTCGCGGAAGACGTCACGGGGCTGGAGGTCGTGGAGGGTGGGGGCGGTGGATTGCCAGGGGGCGGTTTCTGAGATGGGGAGGTCGGCGAGGACTTTGAGGACTTCGAAGCGGCCGGCGGCGGCTTCGCGGACCTGGCGGTCGAGATCGGGCTCGGGAGCATCGAGCTTCACGGTGACCTCCGCCCAGGCTCCGGCGGGCACGTTTTCAAGATCGGCGGCCAGTGTGGCACGCGCGGCCTTCACACGGATGAGCTGGCGGGTGACGGGGATGGGCAGAATCTTCAGCGCCATTCTTCTGACTTCATTCTTCTGCCTTTCCGATGCTGTTGATGGCAGGAGAATGAAGTCAGAAGAATGATTTTCAGTGTCGAGGATGACGATGGACTTCGCGTCGGCGGCTTCGGAGAAGCTGAGGGGGATGGGGGAGCCGCTGTAGCGGATGGTTTCGTTGCCGGCGACACGTTGCGGGCGATGCAGATGGCCGAGGGCGGTGTAGTCGAAGCCGTCAAAGATGTCCGCGCCGACGGAGCCGAGATTGCCGATGTGGATGTCGCGCTCGCTGTCGCTGGTGGTGGCACCGAGGACGGTGAGGTGGCCCATGGCGATGACGGTCCGCTCCTGCGCGAGGGTGCGGGCGGCGGCGAACTGCGCGGCGTAGTGATCGCGGATGGCAGAGCGGACTTGCTCGTGCACGCTGGAGATCGTTTCACCGGCGGTGGCCTGGCGGAGATCACGCTCTCGCAGGAAGGGCACGGCGGCGACGACGCAGCCGCCGAGATCGACGAGGTTCTCGGCACCCGCGTGGCCGAAGACGTGCACGTCGAAGCGGCGGAGCAGATCACGCGGCGCATTGAGGTGGGAGGCGGAGTCGTGATTGCCACCGGTGATGATGGCCTTCACCGTTTTGAGATCGGCGAGGCGCTTCAAGAAGTCGAAGTAGAGCGCGACGGCATCTTGCGGCGGGTGCGCCGCATCGAAGACATCGCCACTGAGCAGCAGGGCGTCGATTTTTTCGCTGCGCAGCGTGTCGATGAGCCAGTCCACGAAGGCCGCGTGCTCAGCGAGGCGGTCCCGCTCAATGAGGCGGGCGCCGAGGTGCCAGTCAGCGGTGTGGAGGATGCGCATGAGGCGTCTTGTTTAGCCGGGGAGTGCGGGGAGAAAAGACGGAGTGAAGGAGTTTTGGAGAAATGATGTTGGCCGGAAGAGGGAAGAGACGCCAGATTTCCGGGCTTTGTCCGCCGAACTCCCGACCAGCCCTTCTCAACCTGCGAAATCACCGCCGTGGTGGTTGTGGCCGCATGTGCTGAGCCTGGAGGCGCCGGCGGTGGCGATGCTTTGGCAACTGGGTCTCGCAAAGGCGCACGGGCTGCACTTGATGCCGATGGTGCATGTGGGACTGGGCTTGGTGGTATGGATCATCTATGTGATGGACCGGCTGTGGGACACCTTTCGCCAGCCGAAGCTGGAGCTGGATGTGCGACATGCGTTTTACCGTCGGCATCGGGTGCTCTTCATGACGCTCGTGATGCCGCTGGCGCTCGCCGCCACCTCATGGATCGCTCTGAAGGAGATCCCGGAGGGCATCCTGTGGCAGGCGGTGAGCCTGGCGGTGTTTGTGGCGCTGTATTTCTTTGTCTATGTGGCGCGGCTGGCACCGGCGCTGATGCCACGGCCGCACGCGGCGGCGTTGCTGTTTGCGCTGGGCTGCACGGCAAGTATCCGCTTCTTCGCGATGCCCGAAACGTGGGCAGATCCGCTGCTGGAGTGCGCGGTGCTGACGCTTTTGTTTCTCACGAACCTGAGCGCCCTCGCCGCGAAAGAAGAAGAGGCCGCTGGCAAGCCCGCGCACTGGCACGCCGCACACCCCACGCTGCTCGGTGGCAATGTGCTGGTGATGGTTGCAGTGCTTTATTTCATTCAAAAAGGCACCTTCGATGCCGTCCTGCTAGCTCCCGCCACGGCGGCGCTGGTCGGTTTGGCCCTCATGACGATCCTGCACCGTTTTCGTGGCAGGCTGAGCGTCGAGCAGCATCGCGTGCGGGCAGATCTGGCGATGGTTTTGCCGCTGCCGGTGGTGTGGATTTGAACGGCGGAGACGTGCGAGGGGATAGACAATAAACGATAGACGATAACGCACCCGCGGGCTCAGTCAGGACATGGGTAACACTTTTGGTTCAGGACATAGGTAACACATGGCGTGATTGGGTTATGGGTTAGGTGTTGGGCTAAACTGGGTCAACTCTCGCTTTCAGGCTGCTTGG
>JBJONJ010000652.1:0-12995 GCA_046051905.1 Verrucomicrobiota bacterium | reverse complement strand
CGCTCCACACGAGGTAGTTTCCCCAGCCGCTCCACGCCGGGCCTTCCGCCCAATACATGCCAGTGTGCAGACGCTCGATGGGCGACATGGCGATCTTGTATTTCTCAAAGGCCTTGTCCAGCGCGATGACATCGGGCTCGGGATAACGGACGGGGGCAGCGCCAGGGCCGAAGTCACGGGCGAGCAGCGGAGCAGCAGCCAGCGAGCTGAGACTGCCGAGAAAGGAACGACGAGTGGTGGTGGGTGGAGTCATGGAGTGGTGGTGGGTGGAGTGATGAGTTATTCGTGCAGACGTTCGTCGGAGTTGATGAAGACCCAGCAGATGGCACCAAGGAAGTAACTGCAGGCGAAGAGGCCCATGTTGATGCTCCAGTTGTTGTTTGTGGCGGCGAGCACGAGCGGCACGGCCATGGGTGCGATGGCTCCGCCGACTTGGCCCATCATGTTCATGCTGCCAGAGAGGGCACCGGTGTAGCGTCCACCGACGTCCATGCACGCGCCCCAGGAACCAGGCATGGAAAGATCACTGAACAAAGCAGCGAGACCGATAGCCAGCACGGAGGCCACCGGTGTCTGAAGTTGCATTGAGATGATCAGCATGAGGCCCGCAGCGCCCATGCCCAGGACTCCCAGCCAACGGCGTGTGCGTGCGATGCTGCCAAGCCACACATCCAATCGCGCCGAAAGCAGACCTGCGAGGATGGAGCCGATGCCGCCGAAAAACAGCGGCACACAGGCCAGCAAGGCCCGCTGCATGTCGCCCATGCCGGCGAACTGTTCCTTCAGGTAAGTGGGGAACCAGGTGATGTAAAAATACCAGGCGTAAGACATGAAGAAATACTGCGCCCAGAGCATCCAGACTGTGCGTGAGGCCAGCAGCTTGCCCCACGGCATGGAATGATCACCGCTGTACTGCATTTCGCCGATGACAGCCAACTCGGCGGCACTGACGCTGGGATGATCCTTCGGAAAATCGCGGAACCAGCGGTAGAACATCAACGCCCAGACCACGCCCAGCAGACCAAAGATCAGAAACACCCAGCGGTAATGCAGCCCGAGCCCGAACTTGCCCTCGCCACCGCTCGCCAGCATCCAGCCGACAATGAGCGGCGTGAAGGCACCTCCCCAGCGGGCGCTTAGCCACAAGATGCCCTGGGCTTTAACGCGCTCGGCCGACGGGAACCAGTTGGTAAAAGCCTTCGTGATGTTCGGAAAACAACCCGCCTCGCCCATGCCAAAGAAGAACCGGCTGACCACCAGCGACCAGAGATTCCAGGCCCACCCCGTGGCCACCGTGAAGATGGACCACATAGCCACCACCCGCATCAGCACCTTGCGCGGCCCGATGCGATCTCCGAGCCAGCCACCAGGGATTTCAAACAAGGCGTAAGCCCAACCAAACGCGGTGAAGGCGTAACCCATCTGGATTTTCGTCAAACCCAGATCCTCCTGCATCGTCGGAGCCGCCTGCGAAATGCAGACGCGGTCCACATAAGTGATGATCGCCAAGGTAACGGCGAAAAAGAGCACGACGCGGCGTGCTTGAGATGGAGGAGGTTGGGTCATGATCGTTCGTGTGTGTCGATGATTCTACGAACGCCCCCGCCGGGCACACCTTTTCATCCCCAACCCTGCGGGCATGAGTGAGCCCCTCGCCTTGATCAAGCCATGCGCCACCTCCGTGGTAGGGTGCGCCGCTTACCTCCGCCCATTCAGGATCAGCTCGTTCACCTTCTGCCGCAGCGCCTCCATGTCGGTATCGGCAAAGCCAGTGACTAGCGTGATAGCCTCAGCGGTGCGCTGCAGCGCCTATTCGGCTTTGTTGCTAGAGTGGTCATGCTTTAGTGACGATGTATTCAGTCCAACCCAGTGGAGGATACTTAGCAAAGTGCGTCAGAATCGCGTGCTTCCGTCGTGTCCCATCGGCATCTCGTCGGCGAGCTGACTTGAATAGTAAGCTAGCTGCATCTCGAACATCTCTAGCAAACATCTCTGAAATCAGAACATAGGCATCAAGTCCGTTGGTGTGTTCCACTCGCTTCAAATGAACGAGTCCCGAGTTATTGTGGGCGAGAAGAAGAGAGCGAGCTACAGGATTGGCGTCTGGATGAGTTGCTGGATGGGGAACCGGGCTCATTGAGAAGCCATGTGTTATGCCGCAGCGCAGAACATGATAGAGCTGATTAACCAATAGAATCGGTCTGCCATTTCCCTTCAGGCTGGTGTAAATCGCAGCACAATACTCTGGACGGGTCTTGAAAAGAAAGTCCGAACAGAACTTCTTGAATATCCGATTGGTGGATGCAGTGCCCGCTTCAAGCGAAGCGAGGAAATCAAGTATAGTGCATCCTGCCAAGAAACCCCAAGGGTGCCCCGCCGATGAGAGTGCGTCTAGTTCATCGAAGCGAGATGACAGATAACTCTCGACACTCCTCAGTGTGACCCTCTTCGCTCTCGCTCTAAGACGCATGATTTTGTTTCTTGGTGGTCGTTGTTTAGCCAAAATAATTTGTGGGCGAATCGGATACGCCCACCGTTTGCTTGGATGCCGGTCTGACCAAACGAAGGCCAGACAGGACAAACGGAGTAACCAAGCATGACAAGCCAAGTCAAGGCTTGAGGAGAATGGAAGTCACATTACCTCCGCCCGTTCAGGATCATCTCATTCACCTTCTGGCGCATTGCTTCCATGTCGGGATCGGCAAAGCCTGTGTCCAGGGTGCCCACGCCGTTCGTGTTCGCGCTCGTGCCACTGATGGCGCTGTCGAGTTGGGCTTGGCTGATTTCGCCGGGCGGGCCTTGGGAGCCGTCGCTTCCATTGCTGCCATCGTTGCCGCGTGGGATGCCGAAGGTGAAGCGCACGTTTGATCCATCGAAGCTCACGCCCACCGTCGCAGGATTGCCGGGGTCCAGTGTGGTGACGCTGTCCACGATGGCTTGAGCAAAGGGTGGTCCCTGAGCGCCATCATTGCCGGGTGGGCCTTGGCCGCCGTCGTTTCCGGGCGGGCCTTGGCTGCCGTCACTCCCATTGCTGCCGTTCATCCCGTCATTGCCACGCGGGATGTCGAAGGTGAAGCGCACGTTTGTTCCATCAAAACTCACGCCCACCGCTGCGGGCGTGCCGGGGTCCACGGTGTTCACCGCATCCACCACCGCCTGCGAAAAGGGCGGCCCCTGCTGGCCCATCGGGCCTTCCTGCCCCTGCGGGATTTCAAAGCTGAAGTGCAGCGTGTTGCCGCTCACGGTCACACTCGCATTCGCTGGACTGCTCGGCGGCAGAGTGTTCGTGCTGTCCACCTGCGCAGCGGCGATGGATGCGATGTTGTTGATGAGCACAAAGAGTGACTGGAGCTGGTCGCGGATCACCTGGGATTCCAGCGGCGAGTTCGGCGCGGGGAGAGTGGGGTCGTAGGGCATGGTCTTTTTGTTCCTGGTTCTTGGTTCCTGGTTCTTGGTTCATGAGCACCGCACTGGAGGATTTCAGCGAGCCGGGTAGGCAAGAGAATGGGGGCAAGAGAATGGTTTCTTGATTCTTCTGCCTATCTTTGGGACTCCATCACTTCGGTGTCGGACCTCTGAAGGTCGGCTTGCTCGGTCATGGGTTCGCGAATCTCGGTCAGAGGGTGTTTTTAGGAGTTCGGGACTTCGGCTTGGTGGGTGGCACCTCGCGGCGCGGAGGTCTGAGGGTGCTGGGCGGAGGTCTGAGGGAGCTTTTACTCGCTCAGAGGGACTTTTTAGAGGCTCGGCGGAACCTTTGCTTGGTCAGAGGCAGCTTTTACTCACTCGCAGGCACCTTTTGCAGGCCGCAGGCAAGCAACGCGGAGTTCCGAACTCCCAATGGCACCCTCCAACCTCCCAAAAGCTCCCCCGCTGGGAGAAAGAAAGTCCCGGCGGGGTGCTTTTGGACCTGAAAACCCTCAAATCTTATGGTTTTTCAGGATTTCGGGCGGTTTTAGGGCGTCGGCGGCGCGGGTGGCTCGGCTTTCGGGCGACCGGGGAAGCGGGCTTTCAGGTCGTCGTAGATGGTGTCCGTGCCGGGCACACCGCGTTTGGCGGCCTGTTTCACGTTCGCGTGGAAGGCCAGGTCCGCCACATAGATGTCCGAGTAGGCCAGCGTGATCGTGTCCTCGATGCCTTCGCAGATCGGGGCGATCTCGCGCAGGCAGGGCAGCAGGTCGGCGATGGCTTTGCGGTCCTTCGCCAGTTCCGCCATGTCGATGAAGCCCGGCACCAGTTCCGGGCGGGCGGCCATGTAGGCCTGGCACTTCTCATCAAAGGCCAGCGTCTTGTCGCCGATCTTCGGCAGCGACTGACGCTCTTCCTTGGTGAGATTGATGGTGATGCCATTGAGGGCGGTTTTGAGCGCCATGACGGCGTCAACGATGGCAGCTTTTTGTGCTGCCGTGATGTCCAATGAGATGCGGTTGTCTGAGGCCATAGGTCGTTTCGGTTGGGTTGGTGTGACGAAACCATCCCATGCGATCCCCGGCGTGAGGTCATCCCACGCCAACCCAGAGTCGTATGACAACGGTTGCGGCATGGGTCCAGAGTTTGCCGGAAATGCACCGCGCTTGGCAATGTTTTTTTCGCGGGAAGACGACTTACGAAGGGAATAATTGTGACAGCGGCTTTGACGTGCTTCACGTTGAGGGATGCTTCCGCTCGCCTTCTTACCAACCAACACTTTTTTGCCAAAATAAACCATGACAAGCATCCAACAACGCGCCGCGCTCCAGCGGCAAATCTGGCAGATTGCCAACGACGTGCGCGGCTCGGTCGATGGCTGGGACTTCAAGCAGTATGTCCTCGGCACCCTGTTCTATCGCTTCATCAGCGAAAACTTCGCAGCCTACATTGAGGCTGGCGATCCTGACATCCATTACGTGGAACTGAACGACTGTGTCATCACGCCGGAGATCAAGGACGATGCCATCAAGACCAAGGGCTACTTCATCTATCCCAGCCAGCTCTTTGCCAAGGTCCTCGCCACGGCGAACACCAACGAGAGCCTGAACACCGACCTCGCCGCCATCTTTTCGGCCATCGAGAGTTCCGCCAACGGCTACCCTTCGGAAAAAGACATCAAGGGCCTGTTTGCGGACTTCGACACCACCAGCAATCGGCTGGGAAACACCGTCAAAGACAAAAACCTCCGCCTAGCAGCCGTGCTGACCGGCGTCGGAGGCCTCGACTTCGGCGATTTCGAGGGCAGCCAGATCGACCTCTTCGGCGATGCGTACGAGTTCCTCATCTCCAACTATGCCGCCAATGCCGGCAAGTCCGGCGGCGAGTTCTTTACGCCGCAGCACGTCTCCCGCCTCATCGCCCAACTGGCGATGCACAAGCAGACCAGCGTCAACAAAATCTACGACCCCGCCGCCGGTTCCGGCTCCCTCCTGCTCCAGGCCAAGAAACACTTCGACGCCCACATCATCGAGGACGGCTTCTTTGGGCAGGAGATCAACCACACCACTTACAACCTGGCGCGGATGAACATGTTCCTGCACAACATCAACTACGATAAGTTCAACATCCAGCTCGGCAACACCCTCACCGATCCCCACTTCCTCGGTGACAAGCCCTTTGATGCCATCGTCTCCAATCCGCCCTATTCCGTGAAATGGAAAGGTAGTGATGACCCCACCCTCATCAATGACGACCGCTTTGCACCCGCTGGCGTGCTGGCTCCGAAATCGAAAGCGGACTTCGCCTTTGTCCTCCACGCCCTCAGCTACCTCTCCGCCAAAGGCCGCGCCGCCATCGTCTGCTTCCCCGGCATCTTCTACCGGGGCGGTGCCGAGCAAAAGATCCGCCAGTTCCTGGTGGACAACAACTACGTGGAGACGGTCATCTCCCTCGCGCCCAATCTCTTTTACGGCACCACCATCGCAGTCAATATCCTCGTCCTCTCCAAGCACAAGCCGGACACCAAGACGCAGTTCATCGACGCCAGCGCCCTGTTTAAAAAGGAGACGAACAACAACGTGCTCACCGAGGAGCACCTTGGGCGCATCATGCAGGTCTTCGACAGCAAGGAAAACGTGGAGCACTTCGCTGTCTCCGCCGATCACGCCACCGTCGCAGAGAAAGACTACAACCTCTCCGTCAGCACCTACGTCGAGGCCAAGGACACCCGCGAGATCGTGGACATCGGCCAACTGAACGCCGAACTGGAAACCACCGTCGCCAAGATCAACCGCCTGCGGGCCGACATTGATGCCATCGTGGCGGAGATTGAGGGGGAGGAGGAGGCAGCATGAGTGACGTCATCCTTTACACCACCGAGGACGGCAAAACCAAGATCGACCTGAAGCTCGAAAACGGCACCGTCTGGCTGTCCCAGCAGCAAATTGCCGATCTCTTCCAGACATCCAAACAGAACATCAGCAAGCACATTCTGGCTATCTACGAGGATCAGGAGTTGGACGAGGGGGCAACTGTCAACCAACAGTTGACAGTTCAAACCGAGGGGGCACGTGAGGTTTCACGCACTCTCACGCTCTACAACCTGGATGTCATCTTAGCCGTTGGCTACCGCGTGCGATCCCCCCGTGGGGTCGAGTTCCGGCGTTACGCCTCCACCGTGCTGAAGGAGTATCTGGAGAAGGGCTTCGCCATGAATGACGAGCGCCTGAAAAACCTCGGCGGCGGCAACTACTGGAAAGAACTCCTCGCCCGTATCCGCGACATCCGCTCCAGCGAGAAAGTGATGTATCGGCAAGTGCTCGACCTCTACGCCACCGCCACCGATTACAACCCGAAGAGTGAAGCGAGCCTGGAGTTCTTCAAAATCGTCCAAAACAAACTCCACTACGCCGCCCACGGCCACACCGCCAGCGAGGTGATCTACCTCCGGGTGGACAGCACCAAGCCCTTTGCCGGACTCAGCACCTTCAAAGGTAGCCAACCCACCCAGGCGGAGGCCATGATCGCCAAAAACTACCTCAGCGAGCAGGAACTGCGCGTGCTCAACAACCTCGTCTCTGCCTACTTCGACCTCGCGGAAATCAACGCCATTGAAGAACGTGAAATGCGCATGGCGGACTATGTGCGGGAACTCGACACCATCCTCAAATCCGCAGGACGCAAACTGCTGGAAAACGCCGGCACCATCTCCAGCAGCCAAGCGCAGGAAAAGGCCAGACTAGAACTACAACGCTACAAATCTCTCAATCTGGATGAGGTCGAAAAGGACTACCTGAAAACCATCTCAGCGCTCGAAAAGCAGGCCAAAAAAGAGAGCCGGAAGAAAGGAGCCAAGCATGAGTGAAATGAGCTACATGGAAAAACTGCTCGATGGTGCAGAGGTGGAGTGGAAGCCGCTGGGGGAAGTTCTTGTTAGAACGAAAGGCACAAACATCACTGCCGGTCAGATGAAAGAGCTTCACAGAGATCATGCGCCTGTGAAGATTTTCGCCGGTGGAAAAACAGTGGCATTTTTTGAATTCGAAGATCTACCCGCCAAAGACATAAACCGGGAGGTATCGATCATTGTTAAATCCCGTGGAAACATAGAATTCGAGTATTACGAAAAGCCATTCTCACATAAAAATGAAATGTGGTCGTATCACTCGAATAATGCCAACACCTGCATCAAATATTTCTATTACTTTTTGAAGTTAAACGAACCTCATTTTCAGAATATTGGCCGCAGGATGCAAATGCCACAGATCTCCATTCCGGACACGGACAAGTTCCTCGTCCCCATCCCACCGCTGCACGTCCAAAAAGAAATCGTCCGCATTTTGGACACCTTCACCGAGCTGACCACCGAGCTGACCACCGAGCTGACCAACCGGAAAAAACAATACAACCACTACCGCGATCAATTGCTCAGCTTTGAAGATGGCGACGTGGAGTGGAAGCCGCTGGGGGAGATTTGTGATTTCAAAAATGGATTTGCTTTTAAAAGCGGCCTATTCCGCGACGCTGGCTTTCCAATCATCAGGATCACAAATATTGACGGTAAAAATGTCACCCTGGACGATGTGAAATACTTCGATCCTTCGGACTACAGGGAGGAGCTGAGTAGTTTCATTGTGGAGCCGGGAAACATTCTTGTGGCAATGTCAGGAGCAACCACCGGTAAGATCGGTTTTTACAGTGAAAAGAGGGCCGCCTATCTCAATCAGCGGGTAGGTAAATTTGTCCCCAAACCAAAATTACTGAACAATCGCTACTTATATCACAACCTTCTTTCTAGGGTACAAGAGATGTTGATTATGGCAGGCGGTGGTGCTCAGCCAAATCTGAGCTCCAACGCCTTGATGGATAAACTGAGGATTCCAATTCCATACCCAAACGACCCAGAAAGATCGCTCGCCGAGCAAGCCCGCATCGCCTCTATCCTCGACAAGTTCGACACCCTAACCTACTCCATCAGTGAAGGTTTGCCACGTGAGATTGAGCTGCGGCAGAAGCAATATGCGCATTACCGCGACCTGCTGCTGAGCTTCCCCAAAACCGCAGCGGCTGCATAACATCAATCACACCTCAAAGATTCTGCAAGCAGTTGAGCACACCATGACCGAAACCAAAACCATCGCCGAGACCAACCGCTTTATCGTCCTTGATCGATACGAGAAGGAATGGAAGCTCGCAGAGTCCTACCAGAGCGAAGATGCGTTGGAGCGGGAATTGATTCAAGATTTGGAGAACCTCGGCTACATCTTCGAGCGTGAGCTGAACACTCCAGCCAAACTGCTCGCCAACGTCCGCACGCAGCTCCAAGCCCTCAACAACGTCCAGTTTACCGAATCCGAATGGGCGCGTTTCGTCGAGACCTACCTCGATCGGCCGAGCGAACACATCCTGGAAAAGACCCGCAAGATCCACGATGACTACATTCACGACTTCGTCTTTGATGACGGCCACATCCAGAACATCTACCTGCTCGATAAGAAGAACGTGCTGTGCAACACCTGCCAAGTCATCCGGCAGTTTGAGCAAAGCGGCAGCCAGGCCAATCGCTACGATGTGACCATTCTGGTCAATGGCTTGCCCCTGGTGCAGGTGGAGCTCAAAAGGCGCGGCGTCGCCATTCGTGAGGCCTTCAATCAGGTCCACCGTTACAGTAAGGAGAGCTTCAACAGCGAGAACTCGCTCTACAAGTTCCTGCAACTCTTCGTCATCTCCAATGGCACGGACACCCGCTACTTTGCCAACACCACCCAGCGGAACAAGAACAGCTTCGACTTCACGATGCACTGGGCCATGAAGGACAACTCCTTGATCAAGGATTTGAAGGACTTCACCGCGACCTTCTGCGAGAAGCGCACCCTGCTGAAGGTGCTGCTGCACTACGCCGTCTTCGACGTGAGCGATACTTTGCTCGTCATGCGCCCCTATCAGATCGCCGCGACTGAGCGCATCCTGCAAAAGATCATCAGCTCGTATGAATCGAAACTTTGGAGCACGCCAGAGAGCGGTGGCTACATCTGGCACACCACAGGCTCCGGCAAGACGCTCACCAGCTTCAAAGTGGCGCGTTTGGCCACGGAACTGGACTTCATCGACAAAGTGTTCTTCGTCGTGGATCGCAAGGATCTGGACTACCAGACCATGAAAGAATACCAGCGCTTCTCGCCGGATAGCGTGAATGGCTCCGACAGCACCGCCGCCCTGAAGCGCAACCTTCAGAAGGACGATAACAAGATCATCGTCACCACCATCCAGAAGCTCAATAACCTCATGAAGACCGAGGCCTCGCTTGCGGTTTATGGCCAACAGGTAGTGTTCATTTTTGACGAGTGCCACCGCAGCCAATTCGGCGAGGCGCAGGCCAACCTGCAAAAGAAGTTCAAGCGGTTCTACCAGTTCGGTTTCACTGGCACGCCCATTTTCCCGCAAAACGCAAGCGGCGCTGAGACGACGGCTAGCGTGTTCGGCCGTGAGCTGCACTCCTATGTCATCACCGACGCCATCCGTGATGAAAAGGTGCTGAAGTTCAAGGTGGACTACAACGACGTGCGCCCGCGCTTCAAGGCCATCGAAACCGAACAGGACACCGACAAACTCAACGCCGCCGAGAACCGTCAAGCCCTGCTGCACCCGGATCGCATCAAGGAGATCAGCCAATACATCCTCAACAACTACCGCCAGAAGACCCACCGCCTGCAAGCGGGCGCCAACGGCTTTAACGCCATGTTTGCCGTGAGCAGCGTGGACGCTGCCAAGCTCTATTACGAGACTTTCAAGACCCTACAAAGCGCGAGCGAGCGGCCTCTCAAGGTGGCGACGATCTTTTCCTTCGCCGCCAATGAGGAGCAGGAAGCCATCGGCACGATCCCTGACGAAAGCTTCGAGCTTTCTGCCATGAACAGCAGCGCCAAGGAGTTTCTGAGCGCGGCCATCGCCGATTACAACGCTTTCTTCAAAACCAACTTCGGTGTCGATAGCAACGGCTTCCAAAACTACTACCGCGACCTCGCCCAGCGTGTGAAGCGGCAGGAAGTGGACCTGCTGATTGTGGTCGGCATGTTCCTCACCGGCTTCGACGCGCCGACGCTCAACACCTTGTTCGTCGATAAAAACCTGCGCTACCACGGTCTGATCCAGGCCTACTCGCGCACCAACCGCATCTACGACGCCACCAAGACCTTCGGCAACATCATCACCTTCCGCGATCTGGAGCAGGCAACCATCGACGCGATCACGCTGTTCGGCGATGCCAACACCAAGAACGTCGTCCTAGAGAAGAGCTACAAGGAATACATGGAAGGCTTCACCGAAGTGGCCACGGGAGAAGCCCGGCGAGGTTTTGTCGACGTAGTCGCTGAACTGAAAGAACGTTTCCCCGATCCTGCGGCCATCGAGAAAGAAGCCGACAAAAAGGCCTTCACCCAACTCTTCGGTGAATATCTGAAGATTGAAAACGCGCTGCAAAACTTCGACGAATTCACGAATCTGAAAGCCTGGCAGCAGGTCGATCCTCAGGATGAGCCAGCCGTCGAGGCCTTCAAGGCACAGCGCTATTTGAGCGACGAGGATCTGGATAAGCTCGCGACGGCTGAGGTTTTGCCGGATCGCAAGGTGCAGGATTACCGCTCCACCTACAACGACATCCGCGACTGGCTGCGCCGCGAGAAAGACGGCAAGGAGAAAGAGAAAAGCACGGTGGATTGGGATGATGTGGTCTTTGAGATCGACTTGCTCAAATCGCAGGAGATTAACCTGGATTACATTCTCGAACTGATCTTTGAGAAGAACCAGAAGCTGAAGGACAAGGGTGCCTTGATCGAGGACGTGCGCCGGGTGATTCGCGCCAGCATCGGGAACCGTGCCAAAGAGGGGTTGGTCGTCGATTTCATCAATCAGGCTGATCTCGATCAGTTCCGTGAAAAGGCGGGCATCATCGAAGCCTTCTTTGCTTACGCCCAAACCGAACAGAAGCGCGAAGCGCAAACTCTCATCCAAACTGAAAGCCTCAACGAGGAAGCTGCCAAGCGCTATCTCGTCACCTCGCTGAAGCGCGAATACGCCAGCGAAAACGGCACCGAACTCAATAGCATCCTGCCCAAGATGAGTCCGCTGAACCCCAAGTATCTCACCATCAAGCAAAGCGTTTTCCAGAAGATCGCCGCTTTTGTGGAAAAGTTTAAAGGCGTTGGCGGGGGGATTTAAGAATCGGATCGCATCGGCGACAGCGCCACCCTGCCGCTCTAATTCCAGCTCACGCCGATGAGTGTGAGCTCGATTTTGTTCATCACTTGCTCTCCCCCAGTGTGGACATGAATCGCTTGCTGATTTCCTGGGTGAGCAACTGGTAGGCGCTCACGCCAGATCGCATCACGGTTGAAACTCGATCCAGTTCAGGCCGAGTTCGGTGTTCTTGTCGGCGCAACGGGCGACGACGCAGACGTCGGTGAGGCCGCTGGCGTTGGTGAGCGTGGCGGGGATGGAGAGGAACTCGCCTGAGTCGGCTTGACCGGAGGGCTTCACTTCGACGCTGGCCAGCACGGGGCCCGTGGGTGAGCCGCTGCGGAGTTCGAGGGTGCCACCCTTGGTGTCAAAGCACCCGGCGCGGACGGTGATGTGCGAGATGCCGGTGAGGTTCAGGTCGCGCCAGAGGATGTGGGTGCCGTCTTTGAAGTGGCCGACGATGGCCTTCTCTCCGTAGGCGTGCTCGACGTAGGCCATGCCGTGGTTCTCATCATAGAGCGCGGCTTTTTTGCGGCGGGAATGCAGCACCACCGTGCCTTCACCACGCAGGCGCGGCAGCGTGGCTTGCTTGCCATCATCGGTGTAAGCGGCGGTGAGGATGAGCACGCCCTCGTCCACGCGTGTGCCTTTCTCGGGCTTCTTCGGCGCGGTGAAGGCGCCGCTGGCTCCGGACTGCGGCGGGCTGGCGGGATCGTCCTTGAGCGAGAGCACCCAGGCGACCATGCGGCGGACTTGCTCGATGCTGTGCTGCGGATGAGGCGGCATGGGAAGCTGTCCCCACACGCCCGTGCCACCGCTGAGGACTTTCTGCGCGAGACGTTCGGCAGCAGCGGGGTCGTCCTTGTATTTCAAGGCGACGGTTTTGTAAGGCGGGCCGGCCGATGGAGTGTCCGCCATGTGGCAGGCGAAGCAGGTGCTGGCGCGCATCATGGCGAGTCCGGGATCGAGCACATCCCTGTCACCCTCGCTGGCAAAACGGCGTCCGCGAAACTCGCCCTGCACGGTGGTGAGTTGCGTTTGCACCGCGTCGCCATCGGTTTCGGTGACGGACACCTTGTAAGGAATCTTGGAATCCCAATCAAAGAACGAACCATGCGCTGGCGACTCGAAGCGCACGATGGGCCGACCATTGCCAACGTGAATCATCTCCTTCGCCGTGCTCTTCGCGCCGCTGCTGTCGAGCGCAGTAACGCTGACTTCATAGCTGCCGGGTTGATCAAAGGTGTGCGCGAACTTCGCTCCGCCGCCGGTCTGTTCTTTGCCCGCGATGCTCCAGACAAACTTCAGTGCATCACCATCGGGATCGCTCGATGCAGCTGCATCAATGGTGAGCG
>JBJONJ010000651.1:0-3728 GCA_046051905.1 Verrucomicrobiota bacterium | reverse complement strand
TACTTCCCCGAGGAGGGACGAGATTGCGCTTCCGTCTTTATCCGGGCCAAAGATGGCAAGAAGGTGAATGTCCTCGGCGGTCGTTAATTCCACACCAGGAAAGAGAACAATCGGCCGAAAGTCGGCGATTGTTCCTGCCATGTTCCCCGACAGCATCTGATCGTATTCAGCCTTGAGTGCATTGATGAACCCTCCGCCGTTGTGATCGGTCACACAAACCACGTCAATGCCTGCACGCATGTGTGCAATAAGCCAATCACGCGGCGTCACCACTTGGCTTTGATAATCAGTCGAATGCGGCGTGTGGGCGTGAAAATCAACCCGCCACCAACGTGATCCGGAAACGGCTGATATTGAAGGAGATTCGTGTGTGCTCATAATGAAAACTAGGTCGTGATTTTACCCGTCACCGCGTGGGCGATGAGGGTGCTGCGGAGGTTTTGCAGGGTTTGGATTTGGGATTCGACTTTCTGACCCAGCCTCAGATAGGCTTGGGCGTTCACTTCGATGTGCGTGACGATAGCTTCTTGCTCGTCTGGCGGAGGTAGTGGGAAGTGGGAGTTTGCCAGGTGCTCCGTTGTGACCCGCTTCTGCCCAGCGGTGCCTTGCATGAAGCATTCGGCAACACGTCGCCATGCTGGTGCCGAAGTAAGATGCCGCAGGAACCTTGATCCTGTGAGGAGAGGCCGCAACACATGGAACTCGGTTGAGCCCATGCCTTTCTCTGTCGGGAGTGTCGAAAGTTCCGCGCCTTTGCCATTTTCAAAACAAGGCGTGATTTTGGCGATAATAACATCACCTCGTGAAAAGGATGTGAGGCTGGCGGGTAGACTTCTGGCTTCAACCGAGGGCTGCAGGGACAACGATCCATTACTACCAACTCGTTCCATGGGGAGAGATGTCACCAAATCGGATGGCTTGATAGTGACGCTGGGATTGATGCGGGCCAAATACTTTAGCTTCATCACCTTCCAATGTCTCGGTATCCGGCCAATCCAATCGATGCCGGAATCTTTGAGTTTGGCGTGGCGGTTAACACCCCGGGTGACGGCGCGATTGATGAGGATGGCTTTTTGCTCGTCCAGCAGCCCGATCTGCCGCTGCTTCTTCGCTATCAAGCGATCGATCCCCGCCGTCTTCTCATCGAGGAAGGCGACGATGCGGTCCTGTTCCGCGCGGGGAGGGTGGGGGAGGCTGACCTGCTTGAAGTCTTCAAAGCGCATGTCCCACTGACCAACACGGACACCATAGGAGATCGCATCCAAAGCTCCAATTAGAGGTTTGGAACGAAGCAGGTAGTGCAGATAGCGTCCTGCCACTTTCGACTGATTCACCTTACAAGTTATGTAGGCAGGGCTGACGATTCCATGATGCTCACTGACACCCAATGACCCCTGCCAGGCTTTCATCTTGTTCACGGCCAAGTCGCCTGGATGCACCACTTTATAGTTTGATGTATCGAGGGATGTCGCGTTGTGATTATCGTCCCGGGAGTTTTTGAGAATCACGCCATACTCACGATATACGGAGAGGACTGGAAGGTCCGGGCGGTTGCGTTCAACATTCAGGGCAACACAGGCACGCAAAGCATTCACCTCCCAATGGTCCGGCACCTCGCCGATCCATGCGACGCCGGAGTCCTTATAGTTGGGGTATTTCGAGAAGGCGGGCATGGCTCAGGGCTGGGCGGAGCGGAGGATCTGCTCCAGGAGGCCTTCGGTTTCGGTTTCGAGTTGGCGAATCTCGATCACCACGTCCTCCAGCGGGCGCAGGGGCTGGTGCTGGTAGAAGTATTTGTTGAAGCTGATCTCGTAGCCGATGAGGGTCTTATCATTGTCCACCCAGGCGTCCGGGACATGAGGCAGGACTTCCCGTTTGAAGTATTCGGTGGTGCCTCCGGCGTAGGTGAGCGGTACGTTTTCGGTGTCTCTCAGCTCCGAATCAGGCTCAAACGGGCATGACGAATTGCGAACGTCGAATGACGAATGGAGCACGGGTTTGGCCGTTGGATCACGCCAGGAAACGGCGTCGAGGATGGCTTTTAGGTCTTCGGGCCTGAGGTTGAGCTTCAGCTTCTTGGCGGCGTCCTTGGTGGACTCACTGAAGGTGTTGAAGTCGTCGCTGATCGCTTCGCCAAGATGCGCGTGAAGCTTTTCGGCGGCCCGCATGAGGTCGCGGCGAGCGGTCCATAGAGTGGGGTCGAGGAGCTTCTTTTTGTTCGCGGGGGAGGTTTCGAGCTGCGCCTTCTCCAGCCAGTGGCCCAAGGTTTCCTTTTGCGTGGCGAGAAAGCCTTTGTCATAAATCTTTTTGCCCCACCGTTGCCACATCCGTTCCATCTCGGTGCTGAGGGCGGGCACGAAGCGCAGGCTGGCGATGCGATCGGCATTGAACTGGGCGGATTTTCGCAGTGGGCGCTCGACGGTGATCTTCCAGTAGCCGAATTGGTTGTTGGCGAAGGTTTTGCAGCGCAGGATGCTCGAAGGCTTGCTCGCCAGAGCAAGGTCTGGGGTGGTGGCGACATCCTCGTCCCGCATTCGGGCGAATGCGCCTACGATCTGTTCGATATGGGCCTGGGTGAAGGCGCAGTTCTTTTCACCGAGGTTCTTGCGCAGCTTTTCGTAGAGCTGGGAGGCGTCGATGAGCTGGACCTTGCCTTGGCGCTCCTTGGCCTTGTGATTGGACAGCACCCAGATGTAGGTGGTGATGCCGGTGTTATAAAAGATGTTGTTCGGAAGCTGGATGATGGCCTCCAAGTAATCGTTCTCGATGAGATGGCGGCGGATGTTGCTGGCGCCGCCGCCTGCATTCCCGGTGAAGAGGGCTGAGCCGTTGTGAACGGTGGCGATGCGGCTGCCGAGCGGGCTGTCGCTGAGGCGCTTCATCTTGCTGACCATCTCCATGAGGAAGAGGAGCTGGCCGTCATCGACGGCAGGCGCGGCAGGCACGGTCTGCCACTCATTGTGCAAGTCCTTCAAGCGCACCTCGAAGCGGCCATCAATGATGACAGTGTCGCTGCCTTTCTTTTCCATGATCTGTCCCTGGTCGGTCTTCCAGCTCTTCCCGTAGGGAGGATTGGAGAGCATGAAGTCGAAGCGGAGCTGGCTGAACTCATCCGTGGCGAGGGTGGAGCCGTAGCGGATGTTCTCGGGGTTGTTCCCCTTGATCATCATGTCCGACTTGCAGATTGCGTAGGTCTCGGGGTTGACCTCCTTGCCATACAGGTAAACGGCGGCGCTGGATCGGATGGGCCCCTCGGGGTCGAGGATGTAGTCCTGCGCCTCGGTCAGCATGCCGCCGGAGCCGCAGGCGGGGTCATAGATGGTGATGACGGGCGGGAGCTGGTCCTTCACGGGTTCGATGAGTAGGTGGACCATGAGTTGGATGACCTCACGCGGGGTGAAGTGCTCCCCGGCCTCCTCGTTGTTCTCTTCGTTGAATTTGCGGATAAGTTCCTCGAAGACATAGCCCATGCCGAGGTTCGTGAGGCCGGGCAGCTTCCGGCCGTCTGGCGCAGTGGTGTCATGCGGGCTAAGGTTGATCTCCGGGGAGACGAACTTTTCCAACACGCCGAAGAGGCAGTGGGCGTCGGCCATTTTTCGCACCTGGGTGGGCAGGTCGAACCTGGCGATGATCTCGCGGACGTTGTCGCTGTAACCGTTGAGGTAGTTTTCCAGATTGGCGATGAGCTGGGAGGGATTCCCGAGCAGGGTCTTCAGAGTGAACTTGGA
>JBJONJ010000650.1:0-6630 GCA_046051905.1 Verrucomicrobiota bacterium | reverse complement strand
TCTCCGCGAGGCGCAATTCAGTGTCGAGGTAGGTGACGAGGTCGGCGAGGTTCATGAGGAAGCAGCATGCGGGTGGTTGCGCATGAATTCAACCCGGACGGGCCAGCCGGATGGCCCCTTTCGTCGTTAGCGGATGTGCTGGCTCGCCGCGTTGCGTGCAGACGAGCTTCTGTTCGCCCACCAGCTCCGCCGCCACCTCGCGGACGCGAGGCATCAGCGGTCGCCAGTCCTTGCTGAGACCTCGCGCCGCCTCGGAAGGGCAAAACGTCGCGCCTTCGCTGCGCCGGGCGGCGAGATCGAGCAGCTTCACGCGGATGGCTTCGGCGGTGATCATCGCATTTTGCCTCGGCGGCAGGCGTCGCTGCAAAACTTCACATGATCCCAATCGCGCTCCCACTTCTTGCGCCATGCAAACGGGCGACCGCAAGCCACGCAGATCTTTTCCGGCAGATGCTCTTTGCGAACGCCGCGCATGCCTCACGACTCTTTTTCGATGCGGATCATGACCTCGTTGCGTCGGAACGGAATGAGCGTCCACGGCGGGTCGTAGTAGGCGAAGAGTGGCTCGCCTTTGCCGGTAAGCTTTTGCGCCGTCATCCAGGCACGCAGGCTGTCGATGGCGTTCTTCTCGTTTTCCGCGTTTCGGCCGCCGGGGAAGCGCAGCACGGCAAAACGAGTTGCGGGCAGGCTGGTGAGCAACACGGCATTGCCAGCAGGCTTTGGCACGCCCTTGCTCACGGTGGCCTGCGGCATGATGAAGCTCATCGTCTTGCTCTCCGTGGTATTCGAGATGAGCACCGGTGAGGTCATTTCGATCTTCTCCTTCGTTTCATTCGTGCCGGTGATGAAGCGGAAGAGGTTTCCAAAGCCGCCGTTCATGCCATCCGCGGCCATCGGCGAGGTGGCGAGCGAGAGCGCGGGGTAGTCGCGGATCTCGAACTTCTCGTCGGTGCGGATCACTTTGTATTCCGGTGTCTCCGTGGCGGCACGTGAGTTCGATGCGAACCAGAAAACCACCAGCAGCACGGGAGCGAGCAGCAGCAGTGTCATTTTCTTTTTCATAAAGCGAAGCGTTGGGGAACTTTGGCAAGCTTGGTGATGTCGTAACCCTGCTGCTGCATGCGTTGCAGGATGCCCTGGTAGGTCTTTTCATCGAGTGACGGGCTGCGGCTGAGCACCCACGCCAGCTTGCGCGAGGGATAGCCGATCACCGCCCATTGATAGTCGTCATCCAAATCGATCACGAGAAAGGGCACACGGAAGGGCCAGACGAACTGTACCCGCCACTCGGCGTTTGTTTCCTTGTCATGCACCCAGGCGACGCCTTTCCACTCCTCGAGCGGTGCATCGAGCGAGCCGCGGCGGAAGAGATACGAGTTCTGAATACGGCCATCAGGGCGCAGCGCATAGCGGTCGAGCGTGCCGACTTTTCCCTTCTCGAGCGAGTAAGGGATGTGCGCGAAGACATACCAGTCACCCATGAAGCGCGGCAGATCAACCTTGGGCACCGTCTTCAGCGGCGGACGAGCACAGGAGGCGAGGAGCGAGATCATGAGGGCTAGGAGGAGACGTGTTTTCATGTGAATTCGGTGGGCAGGCCGATGGCTTCCCAGGCGGTGCGTTCCTTTTCGAGCCCCTCGACACGGCGGCGGGCCTTGTCATTGGCGTATTTGCCGAGCACGAGGCGCAACGGCGGAGATTCGGCATCTGCGATGGCGAGGATGGCTTTTGCGGCCTTCGCGGGATCGCCGGGTTGTTTGCCGCTCATCGAGGCGATGAGGCGGCCAAACTTGCCCGAGGTGCCGTCGTAGTCCGAAATCGGCTGCAAAGCCTTCTCAAGGCTCCGCGTGACGAACTCCGTGCGAAACGGCCCGGGCTCCACCAGCGTCACTCGAATGCCCAGCGGGGCGAGTTCGAGCCGCAAGCTCTCGCTCAAAAACTCCAACGCGGCTTTTGCGGCACCATACACGCCGAAGCCTGGGTAGTTCGAGATCGCCGCCGCGGCACTGAGGTTGATGATGTGACCGCTTTTCTGCGCCCGCAGCATCGGCAGGGTGGCGCGGATGACATTCAGCGGACCGAAGAAGTTCGTTTCGACATTCCGGCGGATTTGATCGTCATCACACTCCTCCACCGCGCCGATGAGGCCGTAGCCCGCGTTGTTCACCAGCACGTCAAAGCTGCCAGCTTCCGCAATGGTCTCGCGGATGTTGCCCGCTTCGGTCACATCGAGCGTCAACACGCGGCAGGCATCGCTTTCAAGATCGGCGATGCTGCGCACATCCCGCGCCGTGGCGATGACTCGATGACCGGCAGCGAGCGCCGCCTCCGCGATGGCACGGCCAAAGCCCGAAGAGCAGCCGGTGATGAACCATGTTTTCATGAATTGAGCCTCCAAAGCGTGAAATTGAGCACCGAAGCAAAACTGACCCACGCGAGGTAAGGCACGAGCAGAAGCCCCGCTGGCTGCGAAACAGCCCAAAAGGCCCGCAGCGTGAGAAAAATGGCGAACCACATGCAAACGATCACGATGAAGGCCGCGCCGAGCTGATGCGCTCCGAAGAACACCGGCGTCCACGCGGCATTCAGAGCCAGTTGCACGACATAAAGTCTCAGCGCCTGCCCTTGTCCGCCCCGTTTCCACACCAGCCATGCCGCCACGGCCATGCCGAGATATAAAAGCGTCCACACCGGCCCAAAGATCTCGTTCGGAGGATTCCACGAAGGCTTGTTCAACGTCTGATACCACGCTCCCGGCGGAGTGAAAGCTCCCGCAAGCGGTGCGAGAAAGGTCAGCACGATGAAGCCGAGCAGGGCGAGGGCTTGTCGAAGAGGTGAAAGAGGTGAAAGAGGAGAATGCATTTCGCGCACCTCAACTTACGCCGCAGCCGGGCTTTCGGATGATGGATGAAGCTAGTTCAGGACATTCCCGGCCTCCAGCGGATGCCCACGGAGGAAATCGGCGGCGGGGAGGCGCTTGCCGCCTTCGGTTTGGACTTCGAGCAGATTGAGAAGGCCGTTGGCGCAGCTGACGAGGATGCCGCGGGCATCGGCACGAACGATGGTGCCGGGTGCGGGGCAGGCTTCAGCATGCTCGATGGATGCGCGGTGGACCTTTAACTGGCTGCCGTGAAGCAGGCAGTGCGTGCCGGGCCAGGGTGTGAAGGCGCGCACGAGGTGTTCGAGTTCAGCAGCGGGCTTGGTCCAGTCGAGGCGACCGTCCTGTCGCGTGAGTTTGCGGACGTGGGTGACCTTCGACTCGTCTTGTTTTTCGCGAGGTGGACTGCCGGCGCTGATGAGATCGAGGGCGGCTTCGAGAGCGGAAGGGGCGAGGAGGGCGAGCTTGTCGTGGAGGCTGCCGCCGGTGTCGTCATCAGCAATGGGCAGCGTGCGCTTCAGGAGCATGTCGCCGGTGTCGAGGCCCTCATCCATGAACATGATGGTGATGCCGGTCTCGCGGTCGCCATCGCGGATGGCGGCCTGGATGGGCGCGGCACCGCGATGACGCGGCAGCAGCGAGGCGTGGATGTTCAGGCAACCGAGCGGCGGCACATCGAGCACGGCGCGGGAAAGGATCTGGCCATAGGCCACGACGACAGCGATGTCGGCGTTGAAGGCTTTCAGCTCTTCGACAGCGTTTCGAATCTTGAGCGGCTGAAAAACGGGAAGACCCGCAGCGAGGGCACGGACCTTCGTTTGCGGCGGCGTGAGCACTTGCTTGCGGCCGACTGGCTTGTCGGGCTGGGTGATGACGCCGACGACCTCGTGCTTGGGCGTGTTGATGAGCCACTCCAGCGAGGGAAGGCCGATGTCTCCGGTGCCGATGAAAAGGACGCGCATTTAGATTTTCATCTTCTCGAGCTCTTTCCAGGCGTCGAGGGTCATGATGCCGGCGAGGATGTCGTAAAGGACCTTCGCGGGAGCTTGCGAGGCATCGATCGGCACGACGCGATCGCCTTTGTAATACTCGAGGATGGGCTTGGTCTCGGCTTCGTAAGTGGCGAAGCGCTGCTGGATGACGGTTTCGTTGGCGTCGTCGAAGCGGTTGTCCTTCAGGGCGCGTTTGCGCAGGCGGCGGGCGAGCTCGGTGCGGTCCGGGCAGGAGAGGTGGAAGACTTTGAGCACCTCGATGTGCTCCTCCATGTGCTTGGCCTGCTCCACATTTCGCGGGATGCCGTCGAGCACGAGGAAGTCGATCTCCGGCTTGAACTGATGCGAATCGACCCGCTGCCGCACGTTGGCATGCCAGAGCTGCACGGTGACGTCATCGGGGACGAGCTCGCCACGGCTGGAGTATTCGACAAATTTCTGTCCGAGCGGTGTGCGGGTGTCGAGCGAGCGAAAGACATCGCCACAAGCGAGGTGGTGAAAGCGCGGGATGGAGCCGAGTACCTTTCCCTGCGTGCCTTTGCCGCTGCCTGGAGCGCCAAGGATGAGGATGGTGCGGAATCGTTCGGGCTGGATGATGTCGGACATGAGTTGAGGCTGCTTAGCACGCTACGTTTTCGACACAACTTGCCGTGCGGCCCATTTTACCCGCTGGTCATCCAGCGAGGCCAGATCGCCATTTTCAGCGCGCAGCAAGGTGACCCAGGGCTGCGGCGGGGCCCACACGGCGGGATCGGTGGGGCCAAAAAGCAGCAGCGAAGGCACGCCGCAAGCGGCGGCGAGGTGCGAGATGCCGCTGTCGTGACCGAGGAAGGCGGCGCAGGTGCTCAGTCGGCTCGCGAGCTCCGGCAAAGGCAGCGAGTGCCAGTTTTGGATGAACGGGCTAAAGCCCGAACTACAAACGCCGCGAGATTCCTCGGCCTCGCCGGTGATGAAAATGACCTCGTGATCGCGAAAATCATCGGCGAGGTCCAGCCAGCGTTCGAGGGGCCAGTTCTTCTTTTCCGAGCCGCTGCCGATGTGAATGGCGAGACGGTTTGGAATGATCTCGCGACGCTCAAAGTGCGCGATTTGGAGGTGCGAGTCCTCCAGGAAGAAAGCGAGCTTTTCGAGCGGCTTCGCGAGCTGGCGAGAGGCGTGACCTTGGTCAGGCTGCACGCGGTGGGAGCACTCGATGAGGGTTTTCACGCCCACCCGCTGCATGCTGGCGCGAAAGTGGCCGTCGGGATCAAACAGGTAGCTGACGACGAGATTGAAGCTTCGCAGGTGCTCGGCGAGCGCCTCATCGATGGGCGCGTTTTTCGCGAAGAGTGCCGCCATCGTGCGATGATCAAGGCTGCGCACGTCATTCGCGAGGCCAGCGGATTGGGCGAGCGTGGCGATGCTGAGGTAGCCCATGACCTCGACGTGGCAGTTCGGGATCATTTCCCGCAGCAGGCGCAGGACGGGAAGGGTGAGGATGAAGTCCCCGATGGCCCCGCCGCGGATGACGAGCACGCGAGGTGGCGGTTTCATGGCCGATCAATACGAAACGATGGCCGTGGCGAGCAGCAGCACGCCGTAGCCGATGCCGCCATACACGGCGGCATTCCAGCGGCCGGGTTTGGCGGTGAGCCAGGTGATGCCATCACGCATCAGGTAAGGCATGCCGATGAAATACATGCCCGCGATGATCCATGCGTAAGCAAGAATCGGTAACAGCAATCGACTGGTCTGCGGCTGCATGAAGGCGGCGTAGAGCACGGGGCTAGCCGCCAGAAGCATGAGGCAGCCGAGGGCGCGGACGGAGAGGAATTCGGGCACATAGATGATCATGCCGATGCCTCCAGCAGCGACGACCATCATGAAGTACTGCCGCATGTTGAAGAACTCGCCCATGTCCATGTTCGAGAGCAGAAAGAGCGCCCACAGCAGCGAGAGGCTCATGAGGATCACGCCCCATTTGAAGGTGCGTGGGAAGGCCTTCAGGAACGCTTTCGTCTTCTCACCATTCATGAGCACCCACGCGTGCGAGGCGATCAAAGCAAGCCCCAGCACGATCCCCGTGCCCTTCAGCGGGATGCCGCCGGTGGGAGCATCGTGGTAGAGGTAGTCGTAGAGATCGTGAAACATCGCGGAGGTGCCGGAGAGATGAAGTGGTGGAGTACGGGAGTGATGGGTTGGACATGACTCCAAAAACGCCATCACTCCATCACAGCGGGCTTACTTCGTGCCAGCGGCCTTGAGGTCGTTGTACATCTGGAAGCCCTGCGCTGGCGTGAGGCCTTCATGCACCACACCGCGAACGGCCTGCATCATGCTGATCGGCGCATCGCTCTGGAAGATGTTGCGGCCCATGTCCACGCCGTTCGCGCCCTGCTGGATGGCGTTGTAGCACATCGTCAGCGCATCGAGCTCAGGCAGCTTCTTGCCACCGGCGATCACGATCGGCACGGGGCAGCAGGAGGTCACGGTGTCGAACTCGGTGTCGGTGTAGTAGCACTTCACCACGTTCGCGCCGAGTTCCGCCATGATGCGGGTGGCGAGGCGGAAATACTGCGGCGTGCGAGCCATCGCACGACCCACCGCGGTCACGCCCATCACGGCGATGCCATAACGAGAAGCCGCATCGACGAGGTCGGTGAGGTTTTTGAGGCTCTGGCGCTCGTAGGCGCTGCCGATGAAGACCTGCACGGCCAAAACGCTCGCATTGAGGCGGATGGCCTCTTCGATGTTCAGCGCGGTGGATTCATTGGAGAGCGG
>JBJONJ010000649.1:0-3636 GCA_046051905.1 Verrucomicrobiota bacterium | reverse complement strand
CTTCGTGGCAGAGAAGTAAGCATCGACGACGAGGCCGGTTTTTCGCGTGATGAGGCGGTCGAGCTTCTTTTGGCGCAAGGCATCGCACATGGGCGCGGTGCGGCGGTCCTGCCAGACGATGGCATTGCCGACGGGCCAGCCGGTTTCACGATCCCAGACGACGGTGGTCTCGCGTTGGTTGGTGATGCCAATGGCGGCGACATCGGCGGCGGTGGCTTTGGCCTTCACGAGCACCTCGCGAGCGGTGGCGAGCTGCGTCTCCCAGATGGCCTGCGGATCATGCTCGACCCAGCCGGGCTTGGGAAAGATCTGCGGGAACTCCTTTTGCGCGACAGCGACGACCTTGCCGTCGTGATCAAAGAGGATGCTGCGTGAGCTGGTGGTGCCCTGATCGAGAGCGAGGACGTAGTTCATGGTGGTGCGGCGGTTTTAGCGGAAGACGGCGCATGCCGTCAATGCTCGCTGCAGTGATGCATGCTGGAACACAAGCTGGCTGCTCGGATTCAAAGCAGTTTGGTAAAAAATTGGGGGTAGAAAAATTTTGTTCCAATCTTTCTACCCCAAATTTTTCTACCTTTTCCAGGCCACAACTTCCCGGTATCTATCACTTCTCCTCCAGCGCAGAAGGCACGGCGGGCTCGGGTGGCTGATCGCCGGCACGGACGGCGGTGACGAGCCGTTTGATACCGGCCTGGGCGAGCTCGCTGGGCGGATGCATGCGCTTGGCTTTTAAATACCAGGCGAGGGCGGAGCCGGTCTGCTTCTTCTCTTCATGCTGGCGGCCACGCTCGATGGCGGTGACGAATTCGCTGGCCTGAATGCCGAGATCCGCGCGGAGCTTGCTGAGGGCGTTGTCATCGGGGAACTGCTTCGACTCCTTTTCGACCTTCTCCCACGCGGCGGCGGGGCTGGTGGCGGCGAGTTCTTTGGCTCCGCCCATGACGATTTCGACGCGACCCATGTCGTTGAGCACTTTTTCGAGCTGCTTCTCGCGAGCGGCATCCCCCTGCACGGCGATGGCGAGCTGGAGTTTGTTGTCGAAAATCTGCCGGTAGCCTTTCTGGCTGATGAGGCGGTCAAACTCCATGATGCCCTGCGATTTCATGTCGCTGCCTTTGACGAGTTCGCCGCTGAAATTGGCGAGGTCAGGATTGGTGGGCCAGATCTCGGTGGCGGCCTTCATCTCGGTTTCGAGGGTCTTGGTGTCCTTCGTGGCCATGGCCATGCGGGCCTTGCTGATGTGGAGGGAGCTGACGGACTTCGCCGTGTTGATGGCGGCGAGTGGTTTGGCGTATTCAAAGTCCTGCGCCTCGCTTTTGAGCTCCAGCACGGTCTTTTCCGCCTCGGCGAAGTCTCTCATTTCGAGGAAGCCGAGGAGCTTGTTCTTCTTGCGCACGAAATCGAGCACCTTGCTCTTTTCCTTCATCGGCAGGCGGCGCACGCGGGGGAGATACTCGCCCACGCCGAAGGCCTCGAGGAGGCGATTGCTGGCGCTATCGATGTCCGTGCGAGCGACGAGGTTTTCAAAGGAGACGAGGGATTCATCCACGGTGCGCATGGCCTCCAAAGAAAGGCCGTCGATCATGGTGACGGTGGGCGGCACGCCGAAGGAACCGGAGAGGGCTTTTTGCAGATCAGCGTCTTTGTCGAGCTGGAGGATGCTGTCGCCATCCTTGAAGAGATTGGGATAGAAGCGGCACGCGATGACGGCGTGCTCAAAGCGGCGCTGGAGAAACATCTGAACGATGAGCGCCTGAAACTGCACCTTGCTGGAGACCTCGGAGAGGCCGGTGGCGGCCTCATTCATCTTTTTGCGGGCCTCGATCTCGGCGATGCCTTTGATGTAACCACTGGTGCGGCCAAAGGTGGCCCCATCCGCCTGTGCCTTGGCATCCGCTTTGGCCTGGGCGCCTTTTTCGGAGGAGGAAACCTTGCCCGCCTTGGTGGTGTCATTGCTCATCTGCGCGTTCCATTCGAGCTGCCGACGGCGCTCATCCATGGCCACGTTCGCGGCCTTGAGGTTGTTCTGTTTGCGCTGGGAGAGCCACACGTCCCAGATGGCATTGGCGATGGAATTGCACAGGCCGCCGTCGATTTTGTAGGTGCCGGCCTCGGGGAGCAAAGCGAAGGCCTTCATCGGATCGGGGCCGGGTTTGTTGGTCGGGGCCAGGAGCTGCATCATCTGCGCCATGATGTCCCGGTAGGCCTGATCCTCGGCGGAGATGGCCTCCGGCGTGGTGAGGTAGGTCTCAAAGCGGGACCGCATGAGGCGGTTGTTCGTGACATTCCAGAGCTTGCCATTGAAGGCCACGTTCTCACTGCCGGGATCGCCCATCGGCATGTTGGTGAGGCCGGTCTGCGTGTCCGTCTGGCGGTCAGCGGCGCTGCCGGGGACGACGTTGTAGTTGTTGTTCGAGGTCGTCGTCGTGGGTGCAGCGGGCTGCATGGCACCCGCTGGGGCGGGGCCGGGAAGCACCTGGGCATGAGTCAAAGCCAGCGGGCAGGCAGCAGCGAGGGCGAGGAGGCGGAACGCGGATTTCATGACGGTCACGGGTTAGACTTTGAGGAGTTCGAGCACTTCGAGGACGCCGTTTTCTTGGACACGGACTTTGAAGGTGTAGCGCTGGCCACGCTGGATGTTGGCCCCTTCGTAGTCAGGCGGCACCCACACGGGCAAAAAGGTATTTCCACTGCCATCGCTCACCTGCACGCTGAAGAGCCGCCCATCGGCCTGCCGCCAGCCGCTATCGAGGCGGTCATCCACGAGGCCTTCGACCTTGTAGATGTTGCCGCTCAGCGCGGTGGCGTTTTCGAGAAACTCGGAGGTCATCAGCTCGGTGACGCCCGTCATCGGATCACTCGTGCGGTGCAGGAGCATGTATCCGCCCCCACCGAGCACGGCGAGGATCATGACAAGACCAAGGAGGTGCGTGAGGGAAATGCTGGACTGAGCGCGGCGTGCCATGCGGAAAGGTGTCGGGGGTGTGCGTGACTGTAACGGATGCCCCGCCCCGCATGCGAGGGAAAAATCACCGCATCCTGCCTGCCGCCTTCCCTCTTGCGCCCGGGCCGAAAGTGCCGACTCTAGGCGCCTTTTTCCGCTCGTATTATGATCCCTAACGCCTACCGCACCCTCCACTGCAACGCCGTCCGAAAAGAGCACATCGGCCAGAACGTCACGCTCTGTGGCTGGGTGAATTCGGCCCGCGACCATGGCGGCGTCATCTTCATCGACCTGCGCGACCGCGAGGGCCTCACGCAGGTTGTCTTCCGCCCGGAGGAAAACGCCGAGCTGGCCGCGATGAGCCACACGCTGCGTGACGAGGACGTTTTGCAGATCACCGGCAAGGTCGCCGCCCGTCTCACCGGCACCGAAAACGCCAAGCTGCCCACCGGCGACGTCGAAATCGTCGCCACCGAGTGCAAAGTGCTCAACAAGGCCGATGTGCTGCCCTTCCAGCTCGACCGCGAGCTTTCCAACGAGGACATGCGGATGAAATACCGCTACCTCGACCTGCGCCGCGAGCGCATGAACAAGAACATCCGCACGCGCCACAAGATCACCAACTCCGCCCGCAACTACCTCGACGCCGCGGGCTTCATCGAGGTCGAAACGCCGATCCTCAGCAATCCGAC
>JBJONJ010000648.1:0-3570 GCA_046051905.1 Verrucomicrobiota bacterium | reverse complement strand
CAACGCCTGCTGCATCTGCTGCAAGCCTTGCGCGACACGCATGACGCCTCGGCGCGGGCCGAACTGAACACGCTGCTGCGCGAGAATGCGGATGCACGCTCGACTATGGCGCGGCTCATGGTGGATGAGCAGGCGCTGATCAGTCGGTTGCGCGATGATAGCATTGTGGCCCTGCTGGAGCCTGCTCCAGCGACGGAGACAGCGCTGCGCACGACCCCACGTTGGTTCGCCTGGCGTCCGCTCACCGCAGCGGCGGCGGGGCTGGTGATTGGATTGTTCAGCGCGTCGATGGTGTTTGGTTTTGGCGTGCGTTCGTTGGAAAAGGTTGTGTCGCTCTTGCAGGAGAGCTTTGAGAGCGGACCTGCGCCGTTGGTGAAGGGCATGCCACAAGAGGTGAACCTGTGGAGCGGGGATTACTCGGAGATCGTGGAGAAGTATGAGGGAGTGAAGCCCAAGGACGGAACGAAGATGGCCCGCGTGCTGCGTTCCGATTTCGAGGGCAAGGCGTCATCAATGCCAAACCGGCAGGGTGATCTGAGTCGGATTATCGATGTCCGATCTTTTATGCGAGATGCCAATGGAGGCGAGTTTGTGATGACGCTATCGGCGCTCTTCAATGCCGCGCCTTTCCCGGATTCGCAGCGCTATGACGGAGTGGTCGCGCTTTACGCGCTCGGCGAACTCGGCTCCACGGAGGAAAGTCTGATGGAAGACGCCCTGGCCATTAGCAATGGCTCGTGCAATTCAATGGATCGCGATCCGAGCACTTGGGAGTCGGCTACTTCTCGACTGCTGCTGCCGACTGGCACCCAGTTTGTGATGCTGAAGGTGTCCTTCCGCCGCTGGCCCAAAGGAAGCGGGGACCAGCCGTCGCTGCCTGATCTGATGACCTTCGCCGGGCACTTCGTGGATGATGTGCGCGCGTCGATCCGCATTCGCAAAGCGGTGCCCAATCATCAGAACGAAGCGCTGCCGTGAGATCCCTCGATCTGTCCCGTCCCGCATCACTTTCAGGCATGAATCACCCCCGAATCCTTTCCTTCTTCATTCTCCTCACGCAGTTCGCTGTTGTCTCGCCGATGTCCGCAGCGGTTCCTCCCGATCATGCGGAGAAGATGAAGGCCGGGCTGGCGCTGTTTCGCGACCGGGTCGGCCCCGTCTTGCGGGAGAGCTGCCTGGAATGCCACGGTGGCAAGCAGGTGAAGGGCGAGTTCGATCTCGGCAGCCGTGAGAAGCTATTGGAATCCGAATCCGTGGACCTGGCGCATCCGGGCGAGAGCGGGCTGCTGAAGCTCATCCGCCATGAGGAAGACCCCGTGATGCCGAAGCGCAAACCGAAGCTCGCCGAGGAAGACATAGCAGCGATTGCGAGCTGGCTGGAACAGGGCGCGCCTTATGATAAGCCGCTCGTGGAGGGCAAAGCGGCAGTCGCCACTCATGGCGTGGTCACGGATGCGGATCGTGACTACTGGGCCTTTCGTCGCTTGTCGCCGGTGAAACCTCCGCAGCCGAAGGACGAGCAAGGCTGGGGCAGGAATGACGTGGACCGCTTCATCCTCGCGAAGCTGGAGACGGCGGGCATCCGTCCCAATCCACGCGCCGAGCCGCTCACGCTGCGGCGGCGGATCTCGCTGGATGTGGCGGGCCTGCCGCCCGAGGGCAATGCGGCGCTTCCTACCTCCGACACGGAGTTTGATGGGTTGACGGAGACGCTGCTGAAGTCGCCCGCGTTCGCCGAGACTTGGGCGCGGCGCTGGCTGGACCTGTCTCGCTATGCGGAATCGGCGGGTTTCCAGGATGACTCGGCCCTGCCCGAGGCATGGCGCTATCGCGACTTTGTGGTGCAGGCCTTGCAGACGAATCAGCGCTTTGATGAGTTCTTGCGCTGGCAGATTGCGGGCGACCGGCTGGCTCCACAGCGGCCCGAGGCGTCCATCGCCACCGGTTTCCTCGCGCTCGGCCCCTATCAATCGCCGGTGACGGTGAGCGAGCTGGAGCAGGCGCGTTACGATGAACTGGATGATTTTCTCCAGACCATCGGCACCGGGATGCTGGGTCTGACCATTGGCTGCGCCCGCTGTCACGACCACAAATACGACCCGCTGCCTGCCGCCGATTACTATTCGCTGGCAGCCTGCTTCACCACGACGACGCGCGGCCTGCGTGACATCCAGCCGCGTTCACAGGCGGAGCTGGCGGCGGCGCGCGAGTGGTCGAAACAGGAGTCCACGATTACGGCCGAACTCACGTCAGCCGAGGCCAAGGCCAAGGCGACCGAGAAACTCCGTGCCTCAGTGAACGATGCGAAACTTGCCCCCGTCTTCAGTGCCAGATTGCGCGAGGTCGGTGAGACGGGGCTGGCGGACCTTTACGACCAAGTGCGCGGCGGCTTCCTGATGGAGCAGGTGGGCGTGGGATACCAGAGGTCGATGCAGGCGCAGTTCGCCCGCTGGACTTCTCCCGACTACGAGGCCGTGTGGCAGAGGATGCAGGCGCACCTCAAAAGCAAACCCGCTTCTCCACCGCTGCTGTTGACACTGACCGAGGAGTTCGGCGGATTGAATGAACACTTGAGGCGCCACATGCAGGGGCCGAACTATTTCCGCATCAGTTTTCAGCTCAACCGCGGAGACCCGAAGCAAAAGCAGCGCGAAGCCACGCCGGGACTGCTCCAAGTCCTCATGACGCCCGGCTCAAGCGCCGACGATTGGCGTGCGCAGACGCCCCCGGTGCCAGCGTATCCGCAGGATGTGCTGGTCAGCTCCCCAGGTCCCCATTCGGAGAAGTTTTCCCGCCATCTAAAGCTGCCCGGCGACCCGCTTCAGCCCGATGCGAAACCAGCAGCACGCGATTTTGGCAGCGACCGCGCCACGCTCGCCCTGTGGCTCACGGATGTGGAAAAGGGGGCCGGACCACTGGCCGCCCGCGTCATCGTGAACCGGCTCTGGAACTGGCATTTTGGCCGGGGCATCGTTGGCACGCCGAGCGACTTCGGCTTGCAAGGCGAGCCGCCCACGCACCCCGAGCTGCTCGAATGGCTCGCGGGTGAACTGGTGCGCAGCGGCTGGGATTTGCGCCACATCCACCGACTCATCCTGAACAGCGCCACCTGGCGGCAGAGCGCCGCATGGGATGCCGCCCGCTCCGCCAAGGACCCGGAGAACAAGCTGCTCTGGCGATGGCGTCCACAGCGCCTCACCGCCGAGGCCGTGCGCGACACCCTGCTCAGCGTCTCGGGCCGACTCGACCTCCGTGCCGGTGGCGAGGCGGAGTCGGACCCGATGCACAATCGCCGGTCCCTTTACACGCGGGTGAAGCGCAGCGAGCCGCATCCACACCTAGCCGCCTTCGATGCGCCAGAGCCCATCGAAAGCGTGGGACAGCGCCCCGTCTCCACCGTCTCTCCGCAGGCCTTGCTCATGATGAACAGCGCGTTCATGGACCGTTGCGCGGAAGATTTGGCGCGGCGTCTGGGAAAGGGAAGTGGGACGAGTGACCACGCCCAGTTCATCGAGCGTGCCTACCGAACGGTGCTCTCGCGTCCGCCCACCGCCACCGAGCAGCAGACGG
>JBJONJ010000647.1:0-6525 GCA_046051905.1 Verrucomicrobiota bacterium | reverse complement strand
CGCACCGCCGGGCAAGCTGGCATTCATCTCCTCAATGGCTCCGCGCATGAAATTCTTGAGCTGACCCTGATTCAGCACGGCGTAATCATCCGCGTCATCCACCGTGAGGACGTTCCGCGTGTTCCACCACGCGGGCGGGGCGAAGAGACGCAGCGTGAGCGCGGCAAGGAGCACGGCACCGAGCAGGACTTGAAAGGGAGAAGAGCGCATGGGGAGCGAAGGGCGAAGGGATAGAGGACGAGTTCGAGTAGGAGGAAGAGGACGATGAAGTGAGGCTCTGTGGCTCTGAAGCTCTGCGGCTCTGACCTCTGACTCGCTGCTCCCGGTGTTCGATGTTTCTCAGGGCTGGGGTCCGTTCGTGAACTCGCCCATGCTGATGTCTCCGCGCTGAGGCACACGGAGGGCACCCTGCACCATCAAGTCTCCCGCCACTTCCACCACGCCACCGAAGGCGGCGCTCTTCGCGGCGATCTGCGTCTGCCCCAGAGTGCCATCGCCATCCCGGCGTGTGAGGCGGACGAGTTCTGGACGCGCCTCCATCTTGCTCTCCTCGGTCAGACCAAGGGCATTGACCGTGGTAGTGTGGGTGATGCCCTCCGCGTTCATCTGCACGACCTTGTCCATGGTGTCAGATGCATTCAGCGCCGTGGAACTCGTGTAAAACAGAGAGGTGGGGGAAAGCGTCATTTTCACGTCCCCATTCGGCAGCGGCAGGGCCAGACCGCCATTCCACAGGCGCATCACCTTCTGCATGCTGCCGCTGCCATCCGGCACCTCCCAGACCCAGTTCGTATCCGAGCGGCTGGCCGCGTGGTGAATGACCGGGGCGTCGTAACGTATCTCCGAGTAGGACACCAGTTCGTCAGGCACCCAGGTAGGAAAATTTTCCTGGTGTGTACCAGTGATGCCCCATTCAGTAGTGCCTCCGCACCAAGTGTCTCCCATATAAACATCTCCATACCGTGGCACCCAATATCCAGCCGCGATTTCCACGCCATTTTCGTCAACTACCGGAGGAAAGTAATCCTCCCCTACGATTCCCCAAGAGTACTGGGGTGCCAAATAGCCAGGCAAATCAATCCATCCCCAGTCTTCAACCGTCACCCAACTGTCCTGGTAGTAGCCAGGAATGGTGTAGCTCTGCATCACCTCCTCCGCCTGCTGCGTAACCTCCATGCGCTGGCCATAGGAAGTGCCTGCGGCTGACGTGGTCCCAAGCTGCACGCTGCCAAGATGGATGGCTGCGCCAATGGTGGCCTGATTCGAGACATCAATGTCCGTGTAGGACTGGGCGGAGGCGGTGATGCCGGACGCGAGGCCCAGCGAGAGGATGAGGAGGAATGGCTTCATGGGAAAAGGTGGAGGTTTTGGGCGTGGGCGTTTGCGGTTCTGGAAGTGGCGGCGGTATGGAGTGGGATTCGAGCGGTGCCCGCCCGCATGGCTATGAGGAGCGCTGCGGGCGGGAAATGAGGGCGAAGGGGCGGCGCTCAGCCGCCCACGGTGATGGAGACCTCCTCGCTCCAGAGACCGACCTGCTCGTCACCCACGCGCCAGATGGCGCGGTATTTCCATTTCACCGGGGCGGCAGGCAGGGGCTGGGTATCGGTGTAGCCAGGGGTGGTGTCGTAGGCCAGATCGACGAAGCCTTTGGCATCCGCGCGGTCCACCTGGATTTGCAGCATGTCCAGGAACGAACGGAAGCCGCCCCAGCCCCAGTCGAGCACGACCTTTCCGCCTGCCACCTTCACGGTGAATTCCGGGCGCAGGGTGGCGAAATCCGGGCCGGCGGCCTCCGAGCCGATGGTGCCGAGGTCCGTGCCAATCGAATCCACATAAGAGGACGACTCCTGCATGACCTGCACGAGGCTGAAGATGCGGGTGAGCGCCCCCGGTTTCACCGGGACGACGGCGGGCAGGCCCGCTCCAGCATCCGCCGCAGGCAGCGGCGGGGCCGCAAAGGCGGGCAGGACCATCACGGCATCTCCCGTGCCCCCTTGGGCCCCCCGGATGAAATCGGTGCAGGACTTTGACCAGGCCTTCAACGCGGGCTGATAGGCTCCCAGCAGGTAGATGAGCCAGCGGGGGCATCCGCCACGGCGGCGGCACACACCGGCACGGAGACGCCCAGAGAGGGCGCATGGCCGATGAGTTTGTTGAAGAAATTCGTCAGCCAGAGAATCTGCTCCGGCACATTCGTGGGGTAGTAGCTATTGTGTTTCATCTTTTTGGTTGGTTGGCGTGAACGGGAGCTGGTAGCTGGCGGCGGCACGTAGCCAGGATCACCGGGTTCTAGAATGCCATCCCAGGTGACGTTGGGGTTCGGTGAGTCGTAGGAGAAGGGCTGTCCGGTGAAAGGATCGATCTCGGTGGAGTCCCAGAGGAGCGGTTTCATAAGCAAAAAAGGCCTTCCCAGGCTGCTGGAGGTGACTCCCGAGCACCGGGAGGTGAAACTCCAGCGCGTGGAGGTGCCGCTCCAACGCCTGGAGGCACACCTCCAGCGCTCGGAGATGGCGCTCTGGCTTCTGGATGCGCACCTCCGCGAGCATCGGAGGACACTGGAAACGCTGGAGGTGCAGCTCTCGCTTCTGGAGGAGCGCCTCCAACCCTCTGCCGAGCACCTCCGAACCGTGGAGGAGCTGCCCGTGAAACTGGCGGATACCGCGACCACTCCTTGACAGCCCGCCAACCCCTCTCCGGTTACCGCGAACCGCAGCGAGCAAACTCCTCATGCTCTCATCAAGAATGTGACCCGGCAATACCCCTTCCGCATCCAGGTGGTTCGCCGGGGTGTGCATTGGCCATGAGAGGAAAATCTTCATGATTTTTGCGGAATTGATTCCGGTATAATTCGGCGAGCCTGATTTCGTCCAGATTTATTTTTAAGGCGAGTTCTAAGGCGGGTTGCCCCACCGAACCCGTAATCAATGAGGCTATGCCCCGTCGTGGGCGAATCGCTCTTCGATGCGAATGAAAACGACGACGGTATCCTCAATCCGTCTCCGGCCTCGGATCGCGGGAAAGCAGCGCCTTCATGCCTTCGCGGGCGGATTTGCCCTCGTGGAGCACGGCGTGGATCTCATCAAGCAGCGGCGTGCGCACGCCGCGGGTCCTCGCGGCTTGATGAAGACTGGCGGTGTTCAGCACGCCCTCGGCGACCATGCGCGTGCTGGAGAGAATTCGCTCCAACGGCTGCCCCTGACCGAGCAGCAGGCCCACGCGATGATTCCGGCTGTGCGCGGAGTAGCAGGTGGCGACGAGGTCGCCCACGCCGCTGAGGCCCTGGAAGGTTTCCGCCCGTCCACCCATGGCCACACCGAGGCGCACCATCTCGGCGAGAGCGCGGGTGACGAGGGCCGCGATGGCGTTGTCGCCGAGTTTGAGTCCCAGCGCGATGCCAGCGGCGATGGCGTACGGGTTTTTCATGGCGCCAGCCCACTCGGCTCCGGTGATGTCATCGGTGGTGTAGCAGCGGAAGAAGGGCAGCGTGAAGCAGCTCTGCACCGCCTTGGCCGTTTCATCATCAGCGCAGGCCACGACGGCGGCAGTGGCGAGCTGCGCGGCCACTTCCTCGGCATGATTCGGCCCGGTGAGCACGGCGAGCGTGCTGTGCGGCAGTGACTTGGCGAGGATTTCGCTCATGCGGAGGCCGGTGTGCATCTCGATGCCTTTGGCACAAGAAACAGCCACGCGGCTATTCGCGGCGGGACTGCTCGCGATGAGCTGCGCGGTCTCGCGGATGCCTTTGGAGGGCACGACGAAGACGAGCATGTCCACGGGCTTCAAATTGTGCAAATCCACCACCACCTCGACCTTCGCGGGCAGTTCGAGGTTTGGCAGATAACGCGGGTTCTTCCGCGTGGCGCCGATTTCCGTCATCAGGGTCTCATCACGACCCCAGAACTGCACGTTCATGCCGCGCCTGGCGAGCGTGGCAGCCAGTGCGGTGCCCCAGCTGCCTGCGCCGATGATGGCGGCGCTTTGCATGGTAGGTGCGGAAGTCATGCGGCGGGTTGTTTTTTGGCTCCGGCGCGGTTTTCGGTGCCGGCGATCAATCGTTGGATGTTGGAGCGATGCTTCCAAATGGCCAGCACCATCACGACGATGCCAAAGGAGAGCATCACCGCGTCCCATTTGCCCTCGCGCCACATCACGAGCGCCATGGAGGAAGGGACCGCCAGCGCTGCGGCGATGGAGGCTAGGGAGACATACTTCGATGCAAAAAACACCACCAGCCACGCCGCCCAACCGCCGAAGAAACCCGCGAGCGACATGCCCAGCAGCACGCCCGCCGTCGTGGCGATGCCTTTGCCGCCTTTGAACGACAGCCAGAAGGTGTACATGTGCCCGAGCACCGCCGAGAAGCCGCCGATGACCTTGGCGGTGGAGATCATCTCCGCTCCGGCACCCGTTTCCGTCATCCATTTCGCGGCGAGCACGACCGGCAGCCAGCCTTTCATCATGTCGAGTAGGAACACCGGGATGCCAATCGACTTGCCCAGGACGCGGATGACATTGGTGGCGCCGATGTTGCCGCTGCCGTGCTGGCGGATGTCGATTCCGCGCAGCCTGCCTGCCCAGTAACCAAACGGCAGCGAGCCGCACAGGTAGCCGCACACGGCGCTGGCGATGAGGACGGTGGTGGAAGTCATGGGCCGCATGTCTTAAAGACTCGCGGCGGTGTGCCAAGCGCAAAGTGAGGCAGGTTCGTCAATGAGCCGTACTTTCGATCAACGGATGCGCGGGCAGTTTCTTCGCGGCGGCCTCGGCTTCTTTGACTTCCGGCTCATCGGGGAAGATGACCACGATCTCCTTGATTGCCCCCTCGGCGCCCGATTCACGCAGCAGCCACTGGCGCACAAACTGCGCCACCGAGCGGCGGCAGTTGTCCCGCACGCTGGGGATCTGCGTGTGCGAGCCGGCCCGCTTCTCCAGCATCGGCGTCAGGTCCTTTTCGAGCTTGTCGAGGTTCTCCGTGGCATTGAAACGCAGCCAGCCCGCCTCGGTTTTCTTTTCCATGCCATCCGTGCGGATGGCCGGCGGAAGGGAAGGTCGGATCGCCGGGGCGATGACGAGGCAGCGGCCGTCCTTGACGCTGAGCCGCCAGTCGTCGGAGAGCTTCAGGTGAAAGCGATAGACGACCGGCACGCGGATTTCGCTCTCGGTGGTGCCGAGATAGACCAGGTCGTTGAAGACGGTGAGCGAGTCCGCCTTCGTCACCGTCTCGCTGGTCTCCATCGTGGCCAGTTCGAGCACCTCGCCATCCGTGGAAAGCACCCGCGTGACCTCCTGGCGGAAGGTCTCCGTGATGTGCTGGTGGCTCAGCCTGCCCGGCAGTTTCACCAGCCAGTGCAGGCCGTAGCTCGCAAAATCAAATCCACGGTCCACCAGCTTCCAGACCACCACGCCGCCCGTGAGGATGAAAACGATCAGCGAAAGGCATCCCCACTTCACACAGCCTCCTCCACGTCGTGGCGGCTCGGCGGCAGCAGGTGCGGGAACGGGGGGGGCAGACATGGCTCGCGTGATTTGAACAAAGTACCATGCCGCAAACCTTTGGCTCGAAAACTAGAAAGCGGCAGGAGGTTGTGGATAGACACACGAACAGGGTGGCTTGTGATGTGCCATATCTGCCAGGGGTGTCTTCTCGAATGATTCACTTCGACTATTGTTGTTGTAAGTTAGTTTGCTAAAAACGTTTTGATTTTCTCAAAGATGCGCTCGGCAGTGGCAGTCCACACAAAAGGCTTGGGGTCTTTGTTGTGGGTGCCGATGTAATCGAGGATGGCTAGGCTTGGCGGGGTGACGCGTTCAATGTGGCGCAGGAACTCCAAAAACTCCTTTTGGCGGGGGCGGGGCTTGCACTTTGCGAAGACCTCTCCGGTCTTGACGTTCATGGCGGCAAACCATGTGGTGGTGCCGTGGCGGAAGTAATCATGGCTGGCGCGTTCAGGCGCACCACCAGGCGCACCACCAGGCAGCATGGGTAGGATGGGTTGTGAACGCTCCAGGGCCTGACACTGGCTCTTCTCATCCAGGCTAAGCACTAAGGCGTTGTTGGGAGGGCTCATGTAAAGGCCGACGACATCGCGGACCTTTTCCACAAAGTGTGGATCGGTGCGGAGCTGGACGCTTTCTGATCGGTGCGGCGCGAGGCCAAAGGTGCTCCAATGCGTGCCCTGTGCAGGCTTGGTCTCCAATGTCAGGCGCAGCACCTCGGCAACTTTTTCACCGCTGATGGTGCGTGGCGGTTCGCGACGAGGTGCATCAGTCAGGCCCCTGATGCCCTCCTGCGCATAATGTTTTCGCCATTTGCCTGCCGATGTGTTGGACAGGCCCACCCGCCTGCCAACTTCCCTGTCATCAAGACCTTCGGCGCTCAGTAAACTGCCTGTGCCCGTCTTGCCTCAGCCTGCGGGGTTTTGCGCGCGTCAGCCATGCGTTGCAGCTCGCTGCTGTTTGCTGAGCTCCAATCAGATTTTTGGGCGTCCTCCTGCCATAGAGGCACTCTAACAGACCAGTATATTT
>JBJONJ010000646.1:0-6755 GCA_046051905.1 Verrucomicrobiota bacterium | reverse complement strand
CCGCCCACTTGCGGTCTGAGATGTTCTGCCCTTCCGGCGTGGTCAGTGCGACCACCTTTTTGACGCCTCGGATTTTCTTCTTGCCGTAGTAGCTGCCGTTTTCGTGGCGGTAAAGACCGGGGAAGCCGGGGATTTTCGAGAGGCTTTGGAGCGTGGACTTGGGGGCAACAGTGTCCTTCGATTTCATGCCCGAAGTTAATCGGGGTAACAAACGGGGGCAACATCTATTTTATGAATCACACCAAATCACGCTTTTACCTTGGCAAACAGAGGGTTTTAGAGTCGCAACAAAGCAGGTAGAGCAATCCTTTTACACCGAGTTGGTCGGGGGTTCGAATCCCTCTCCGCGCACCATCCTCAGGCGGCCATCGGTAGAGCCACAGGTTCAGGCAATGGATCAATCATCCTGCTGATCTTCACCAAACGGGCGGCGTAGAAGCCGTCGAAGCCGCCATCGAGCGGCGAACGGCGCAGCTCGGCCTCCAGTTCCCATTCCTCGGCATGACGCAGGAGAAACTTCTGCACCTGATGCTCGTTTTCACCGGGAAGGATGCTGCAAGTGGCATACACCAGCTTGCCGCCGGGGCGCACCATGCGGCTGTAGTTCTCCAAAATCTCCGCTTGGAGGCCTTGGAGGCGGTTCACCTCCTCTTCAGAGAGCTTCCACTTCGTGTCGGGATTGCGGCGCAGAACGCCGAGACCGCTGCAGGGCACATCGAGCAGGACACGATCGGCATGTGCGGCGAGGCGCTTGATGGTTTTCGAGCCTTCGATCTCCCGCGTTTCGATGATGTCCACTCCGGCACGAGCAGCGCGTTTTTTGAGCTCGGCCAATTTCCAGGCGTGGACATCCAGCGCATGGATTTTGCCCTTGTTACGCATCAAAGCAGCCGTGTGGAGGGCTTTGCCACCGCCACCAGCGCAGGCATCGATCACCTTCATGCCCGGAGCGACCTCCAAAAAGGGCGCGATGAGCTGTGAGGCGGCGTCTTGGACCTCGAACAAGCCTTCTTTGAACGCAAGCGTGCTGAAGACGTTTTGACGTTGCACGAGACGAAGCGCGGAAGGCACGTTTTCGACGGCTTCGGCCTCGAAACCATACTCCGCCATCTTTTCACGCACGGCACGGCGATCGGCTTTGAGCGTGTTCACACGGAGGAAGACCTCGGCGGGCTCGTTCATGGCCTCACGCAAATCGGGCCAAGAGGCTCCGAGTTCGGCGGAGCAGCGGGCGTCCATCCAATCGGGAATCGAGGCGCGGAGAGCATCGGACACTTTTTGCTTCGAGCGCTTCTGCACCTCGGCGGCGGTCAAAAGCGGCTCGTGTTCATCATCGCGCGGCAGTTCGCGACCATGGGACAGCCAGTAGGCAGACCAAACCTTCGCGCAGGTCTCCGGCGTGATCTCATCGGCATTGGCGTGAGCGGCATCGGGAAGGCCGGCGAGGTGCCAGAACCAGCGCCACCAGCGGACGCATTCGTAAATCGACTCCGCGAAGAGGCGGCGGTCGCGGCTGCCCCATTTGCGATGGCGTTTGAAGGTGAATTCGATCACGCGGTCGGCATAGCGACGACCGGCGAAGACCTCGCCGAGGGCGTTCACGATCTCATCGAGCATGTGGGGAGGCACCTTCATCTGGTCAGGCGGCCTTCCGTTCGATGCGGCGGCGCAGCAGAGGGGCGCGCTCACCTTTGACCACACCTTCATTGATCGTCACCGAACGCACATCCATGCGGCTGGGGACGTCATACATCACATCGAGCATGATGCGCTCAAAGATGCTGCGCAGGCCACGGGCGCCGGTGCCGCGGGCGACGGCTTCTTTCGCCATCGCCAGCATGGCGTCCTTCGTGATGGAAAGCTCCACGCCATCCATGCCGAGGAGTTTGGAGAACTGCTTCGTGAGCGCATTGCGCGGCTCGGTGAGCACGCGCATGAGCTCGGCCTCGGTGAGTGCCTCCAGCGGGCAGATGATGGGCAGGCGGCCGATGAATTCGGGGATGAGGCCGTAGCCGAGCAGATCCTCGGGCTCGACGGTGATCTTTTTGGGATCGGCCTCGGCAGCAATGAGGGATTCGATGCTGGCAAAGCCGAGCGTTTTCTTGCCACGACGGCGTTTGATCATCTGCTCCAGGCCGACAAAAGCGCCGCCGCAGATGAAGAGGATGTTCTCCGTATTCACCTGGATGTATTCCTGCTGCGGATGCTTGCGTCCGCCCTGAGGTGGCACGTTGCACACGGTGCCTTCGATGATTTTGAGCAGCGCCTGCTGCACGCCCTCGCCGGAGACATCGCGGGTGATGCTCACGTTTTCGGTTTTGCGGCCGATCTTGTCGATCTCGTCGATGTAAACGATGCCTACCTCGGCGCGGGCCACGTCGTAGTCGGCGGCTTGAAGCAGTCGCAGGATGATGTTCTCCACGTCTTCGCCCACATAACCGGCCTCCGTGAGCGTGGTGGCATCGGCGATGGAGAAGGGGACGTTCAGGAGCTTCGCCAGCGTCTTGGCCAGCAGAGTCTTGCCGCAGCCGGTGGGGCCGATGAGGAGCACGTTGCTCTTTTCGATATCGACATCATTCGGGTCGAGCGTGGCGGCGATCTTGGTCTTGGCCGCACCGCCGTTGCGGGCGGCCTGCTGCTGGGCGTGGAGGATGCGCTTGTAGTGATTGTGCACGGCCACGCTGAGCACCTTCTTCGCCTGCGGCTGGCCGATCACATGCTGGTCGAGCAGCGCCATGATGTCGGCAGGGCGGGGGACAAGCATCCCGGCGGGATTGTCCTGCTCCTTGTTCGATTCGCGGTCGAGGATGTTTTTGCAGACGTTGATGCAGTTGTCGCAAATGTACACCCCGGGCCCGGCGATCAGTTTGCGCACCTCCGCATGGCTTTTGCCGCAAAAGGAGCAGAGGGTGACATTGGAGCCGCGAGCCATGAAGTGTTTTTTTGGGTGGGGGAGTGGGGCGGCGAACCATCGCACGCCCGCCTCCCCATCGTCAAGGCATGGCTTGCCAATCTCGCAGCACAATGTGTCCCTTCGCATCCCGATGAAAAACCGCCTTCGCGGCCCATGAGGCTTCCTTCAGGCGAAGAAAAAGGTTTTCATGTCTCACCACATTGCGGGCTTGGCTCCAATCCGCGACGCCAAGGCCCGCGATGACGGCTCCCGGCGGAATCACCGCGTCATCCGCGAACCACGCCTGGGGCACACTTTGCCGCAAAGCCTCAAAGTGCGCCCGACGAAGCTCCTGCGCCCAAAACGACCGCAAGGCCGGCAGATGCAGCATGGCCCGCTCGGGCGCAGATGAGACCAAACCGCCCTCGACGAGCCAGATTTCGTCCTCGTGACCTTCAAAACGGACTTCGAGAGCTTCGGACACGATTTCGAGCTTGGGCATCCACTTTTCCAAAAAAGCCTGCACAGCCTCTGGCAGCCGTTTTTTCGCCACACGATGCTCCAGCACCTCGCGAGCGGCCTGCCAGCGTGCCAGACGATAGCCTGCCGAGGCCACCGCGTCCTGCGAGGCGGTGGGAAGATCGGCGAGTAAAGGTGCTGGCATGCTCTCTTCCTAAACCTGCGAGCGTGAGTGTCAAAAAGGACAGTTGTCGGGATTCGCCCGGTGTGGGAAATTTCTCATGCTGTCGTTTGAGAAGATGGAGAACGGTTTGATCCTCTACGACTACACCGGCTCGCTGCCGCTTTGATCATTCCACCGCCTCCGGCACCGGATACCAGCGATAGATGCCATCGAGCCAGGCCGAGGAGGTGGCATTGCCCTGACGGATCACCGCCACGCACAGGCCACCGCCTTTGCGACGCAGCATCAGGCGATGGCTCTTTGGAGCCTCCGGCGTCTCCGCCATGGCTGGACGGGCAAAGGCCGTGGCGGTGCGCTCGCCGCCTTTTTCCTTCTGCGCCTCTGCTGGCACGTCAAAGCTCAAATCGGTGCCCTGCGCCTCATTGCCACGCGTGCAAGTCATCGTCACCCGCAGTTTGCCATCCTTCACCATGCGAATCGAGACATGGCCGCCAAACCCGTCATCATATTCGCCCTCCCATCCGCCGGAGTGTTTGGGATCCACCCGCTGCTCGTTGAAGGAATACGCCAGCATTGTCACCTGCGCGGCCTTCTGCCAGTGGTCGGTGTTCTTTTCATCGGAAGGCTGCGCGGCCACTTTCAGCCACATCTCGCGCAGCTTTGGCCACCAGACCTTCCACTCGGGCACGATGGCCTTGTCCGCCGAGTTACCATCTCGGCTGGCATTCTTCCAGGCGAGATCGAGCCGGTCTTCGGCTGCCTTGAATTCCTTCTTCGCGAGCTGCAGCCGCTTCTCCTCGCTGATCTTGCGAAACTCGCCCCGGATGCCCGGATCGGGCTGGTCTGGCTTTTCGGTGCGGAAGTCGATGACCACCTTCGTGTCATTCAGCTTCCCGGTGAAGAAAGGTCCGCGGTCCATGCCCTCCTCCGGCACCGTGGCGGCAAAGACCATTCCACCATCACGTTTCTCGCCGTTCCCATCCCACACGCCCATCGAACCCGGATCGTAGGCAAACCTCACTCGGAGCTCCACGCGATTGCCATTCGTCGTCAGCATTAAAAAACGCCGCCCGGGCTCGTCGTAGTAGTGCGTGACCTCGGCGGCGTGGAGGCTCAGAGCGGTGAGGAGGAGGGAAAGGAGAAGGCGCATCGGGTGCTATCACGAAACACGCTCCAGCTTTATTGGGAAAGTCTGAAACGCATTCCACTGGCACACAATGAGATCGCCGTTTTCGAGCGCGCAGACGTCGTGGCCGTGGTCAAAGACTCGCTCGGCCTGCTGGAGGGGCTTGAGTTTGCCATCCGCATAGACTGGCTCCGTGCCGCCGGGAGCGCTGACGACTTTGTTTTCGGCGTTGAGCACCACAGTGAAGCCGCTGGGGTTCTGCGGCAGCTTGTTGATCTCCGGTGTCTTGCTCCAGCAGACACCGGCGTAGAGCTCCTGACCTGCGATGACCGGCCGACAAACCATCGCGCCTGGCACGGGAAGGGTTTCGAGGTATTTGCCATCCAGCGTGAAGCGGCGGAAGCAGTTATCGACCCGCGAGGTGACGACGACGGTGGCCTTGTCCGCCCCCTGGCGGGTATCAATCGCGATGCCGTGGGCGTTGTTGAGCTTTTCTTCGGCGGGCACGCCGTCCTTGCCGCCGAAGCGCTGGATGAATTTTCCGCGGGCATCGTAGCGCAGCACAAACTGCGAGCCGTAGCCATCGACGACGTAGATGTCGCCATTCGGAGCCACCGCCGTCTCGGTGGGGTTGAAGACCATGTCAGGCTCGTAAGCGCCGACGCTCATCGGATGGCTGATGGAGAAGATTTCCTTGCCCGTGAGGTCCGTCTTCGTCACGCGACCCGTCTGACGGTAGCCGCCATTGCCGCTCTTCCACAGGCCGCTGTCGGTGACGAAAAGGAACTCCTCGCCATTCTCATTCGACAGGCTCAGGCCGTGCCCGCCGGGCCACATGCCACCCCAGGATTCGAGGATGGTGCCGTCCGGTTTGAAGACGAGCATCTGGTTGTGCGAATGATCGCCCACCATGAAGAGGCGGCCGTCTTTGACCTGCACCATCTCGTGGCAGTTCAGGATGGGATGATGGCGTCCTTGACCGGCGGGCACCCAGTCTTTGTTCACCTTGTAGCGATGCGAGCCGTGACCGATGACCACGTCCTTTTTCGGATCAGGAGCCGCGTAGATGGATTGGGTCCAGGTGGCGGCGGCAGCGGTGGTGAGCCCGGCGAGGAAGTGGCGGCGTGTTTTCATGGTTAAAAGAGCGCCCGCGAATCGTCGGCCACGACAGCGAGCTTTCAATTCATGCCGCAAAAGCGGGAATCCTCCATCCGCATCGTATGAGATGACCATGAAGCTCCTGTTTTGCCTCCTCCTCACCTCTTCACTGCCTGCTGCCGACTGGGTGTTGGAAGGCAGCGCACCCTGGCAGGCACGCGATTCGCAGGTGGAGTTCGTCTTGAACGACCAGCTCTGGATCGGTGGCGGCTGGTTTCAATCCTTCGAAGCTCCGCCACGCGATGTGTGGTCCTCCACCAATGGCAAAGCGTGGAAGCTGGCGACATCACAAGCCCCCTGGAAGCACAGCGATCTCGCCATGAGCATCTCTTTTCAAAACCAAGCCTGGGTGATGGGCGGATGGTTCAATGGCCGCCTGCCCGGTCACTCCGCGAGTAACGAGGTATGGTCATCGAACGATGGCATTGCATGGAAGCAGGTGACACCTGCCGCTGGATGGTCGCCGAGGCTCGCGGCAGGGCTGGTGGAGCATCGCGGACGGCTTTGGATGCTCGGCGGCACGGAGAACTACTACTTTGGCGATGCCACCAGCACGAAGAACGATGTGTGGTCCTCCGCCGATGGCCAAACCTGGACCCAGGCCACCGCCAAGGCCGGGTGGTCGCCGCGTGCCTACCATCAAGCGGTGACCTTGAACGACAAAATCTACGTCCTCGGCGGAGGAAACTACGTGCCCACCGACGAAGCCCGAAACGATGTGTGGTCCTCCACCGATGGCATCAACTGGACCTGCGAGACGGAGCATGCCGCCTGGGCTCCACGCTTGTGGTTCAGTGCCGCCGTGTATCGCGGCCGGATGTGGGTGATCGGCGGTTGGTCGAAGGAAAATGACAACTTCGGCGATGTCTGGCACAGCGCCGATGGCCGCGAGTGGCAGCGCCTGGAAACGAAAACCTCATGGAAGGCCCGTCACG
>JBJONJ010000645.1:0-17594 GCA_046051905.1 Verrucomicrobiota bacterium | reverse complement strand
GATGGAGTTCGTCCACTGCTTGTGAAGCTGCGGCTGGTTCAAGTAGGCGATGAGGCGGGCGAGCAAGGCGGCGTGGCTTTGCTCCTCGGCGACGAAGAGATCAATGGCCCGCTGATAGCCGGCAAACTGCGCCAGCGGGGCGATGACCTTCGCGTAGCGCTTCAATCGCGTGCCGCCACCGCTTTCGCCGAGTTGAAAAACGGCGAGTGACCGCGCGATGGGTTCGCGAAGGGCCTCCGGCAGTGCGCAAGGCCCGGCAGGCAGTGGCATGGCATCGTTGAGACGCGTGTTGGCTTCGTAATGGTGGATCCAGTATGGGGTGTTCATGGCGTGTGTGGGTGGGTTAGAAAGTTCTGAGGCGCTCGACGACGGCGTGGACGGTCTCGTCGAGGGTGGAGGTGCCAGCCGTGACGCCGATGGTTTCGGCTTGGGCGAACCACGCAGGCTGCAATTCGGCATCGCTCTCGATTTGAAACACATGGGCACCCAACGTGGCGGCCTTTTCGGCGAGCTGGCGCGTGTTGTTGCTGTTTCGCCCGCCGATGACGACGACGTGGTCGCATTGGCGACAGAGGTCTTCGAGGGCGGTCTGGCGCTGCTTGGTGGGATGGCAGATCGTATCGACAAAGCGCACCTCGCTCGCCGCAAAGCGTTGTTTGATCGACGCGACGAGTCGCAAGGCCACCTCGACGGGCTGCGTGGTCTGCGAGACGACACCGAGACGTGGATGCGATGGGATTTGATCCAGATCAGCCTCCGACAGCACCACAACGGCCTGCGGATGATCGCCAATGAGCCCGCGAACCTCCACATGCGTGCGCTGGCCGATGACGACGGGCTGGTAGCCCTCCCGCACGAGCATGGCCAGCGCTTGATGGGCCTTGTGAACGAGCGGGCAGGTCGTGTCGGTGATCTCTCGCCCGCTTTGTCGCCAGGCGGCCCGATCCGCATCGGAGGCGCCGTGAGCGGTGATGACGATATGCTGCGTCTCCGCACTGTGCAGATCGTGAAGCTCACCTCGTCGTGCGCCGACGGCGCTGAGGTGTCGATCGACGAGCGGATTGTGGACGAGCTGACCGAGGATGGTGACCGGCTGACGCTTGGCGGCGTCGTGCGTGGCGCGGAGGGCGTCACGCACGCCGAAGCACATGCCGTGATGGGTGGCGAGGAGGATGTTCATCATGTTTTTGGGTTCTTGGTTCCTTGTTCTTCGTTTTTACTTTGTGGCGCAAAGTGATTGGATGCAGTTCGTCATTCGGATTGACTCATTCGTCATTTCAACCCCGCGAGGCTTTCACAATCGCCTCCAGCAGGTCGATGTGTGCTTTGAAGGCCTTTCGACCGGCGGCGGTGAGGCGGTAGGTCGTGCGCGGGCGGCTGCCGCTCTCGTCGTAGGTCTCTTTGACGTAGGCGGCGTTCACGAGCGTGCGCATGTGGGTGATGAGATTGCCGTCGCTGAGGCCGAGTTCGGCCTTGAGGTCCTGGAAGGCCCAGTCGTCACGCGTGGCGAGCAGCGTCATGATCGAGAGGCGGCTCTTTTCGTGGATGAGCTTGTCGAGCTGGTCGAAGTCGATCATGAGGCGGCCTCCTCGCCCTTGGGGCGGCTCACAAACACCGCGATGGCATAAACGATGTGCAGCAGGCCAAACGTCAGCGCCATCACCAGCGACGCCGGGCCGAGATCCGTGCGCAGATCGCGGACTTCGCCATTGGCAGCCCACACGAGGAACAACGCCAGCCCCGCGATCACAAACGCCCATCCGAGCCGCGTGAGCGACTTCGGCGAGAAGCTCGCCGTGGCTAGCAAAGCCAGCCCGTAGCACAAAACCCAGATCAAAGCGGCCAGCGTGAGGTTTTGCAGCCAAATCACCAATCCGCCCGCCAGCACACCACCCACGATCAGCGGCGGCGAAACCGCCCGCAGCGCCATTTTCATACCTTCAGACACAAAGGCCTGATCCCGTCGCTTCGCCTCGCGAGCCAGCAGCACGACATTCAACACGGTGCATGCTGCTAGGATGCCATGCCAGATGATCAGGAAGGTCGTGTTCGAGAACACCGCATCCCCGTGTGTCTGCGCCGCATGCACCACCGGCCAGAGCGTCGCCCCCAGCGCCAGCACACCGCCCAACAGCGCCGCCGGAGCGGAAACGGCTCGGTAGATGTGCGCTTTCTCCATCAGGGATCGGATGACGCGGAGGTGCTCGATGGCGGCTTGTGTCTGGCTCATGCGAAGAGCTTTGCGCTGCAAAGTGCAAGCCCGCAAACTCGAACTTTGTGCCGCAAAGCGAATTCACCTAGGCTTCACCTTTCGTTCACGAAAGCCCGAAATCCCTCCTGGTAGGAGATTAGACCGGGGAAGGCCTCGCAGGTGTATCAGTGAATGTTTACGACCATCTCACGAACACGCTGTTGCTCTCCGGCTGCACCAACAACGCCGGCGGCTACAACCTCTCTCTGCAAGGCCTCACCACCGGCATCGCCTACCGCGTCGAGGCGCTATCAACCATCCTCGCCGCTCAGACTTTCACGCTCAATTCCACCATCGCGAACTTCGGAGCGCCCGTGATCATGTTCGACAATGGGCATGCCTCCTACCAAACGGTGCCAGAACCCGGCAGCGGCCTACATTGCCTCGTCGCGGGCCTGCTCGTGTGCCTGAACAAAAGGCGACGCGACTAAAGAAGATGGTCACGCTGCCTTCCACTCGGCTGCATGCCTTGCGAAGGCCTTTTCGGCACGCTTCAGCGCCTCATCGATGTCCGCTTGGGTGTGCGCGAGGCTGATGAACCAGAGGCCGCGTTCGATGGCGCGGACGCCTTCTTCGAGGAGGCAGCGGCGCAGGTGGGCCCAGCGCGGAGCGTCGTGGCGGCGGACGTAGTCGCGGTAGCTGGTGATGGGGCCTTTATCGGCACCGGGCTTCAGCATGGCACAGTGGAAGACGAGGCCGGGGCCTTGCGGTTGCAGGGGAATGTTGTGCTGCGCGGCGAGCTTGCTCAAGCCGGCCATCAATTGCTCGCCTAGGGCGATAACGCCTGCTGGATGCTTGTCGCCGAGGGCGATGACTTCATCGAGGCACCATTTGGCAGCAGCAAGGCAGAGCGGGTTCGCATTGAGCGTGCCGGCGTGCACGACCTCACCACTGATGATCTTGGCGAAGAACGATTCTTTGCCGACGAGGGCCGCGAAAGGCACGCCACCGCCAACAGCCTTGCCGAGGATGGTCAGATCGGGCATGAAGCCGTAGTATGATTGCGCACAGCCGGGGCCGAAGCGGAAGCCGGTGATGGTTTCATCAGCGATCATGACGATGCCGTTCGCATCGCAAAGCTCGCGAATGGTCGAGATCATGCCAGGCGCGGCGGGCATGCAGCCGGTGTTGCAGAGCACGGGTTCGAAAATGATCGCGGCGATCTGGCCGTGATGCTCCTCGACCTTGCGGCGCAGGTGCTCGGGATCGTTCCAGCGGGCCACGACGAAGGTGCCGAGCACCTCGGGGATCACGCCCTGGCTGGGGTGGAGGCGCGTGGGGTTCTCGTCATCGCCCCACTTGTCCGGCGGCGGTGCGAAGCCGACGAGGCCTTCATCCGCCCAGCCGTGGTAATGGCCCTCAAACTTCAAAATGAGAGGACGGCCCGTGTGCGCCCTCGCGAGACGCAGTGCGGAGAGCACGACCTCGGTGGCGGAGTTGTTGAAGCGCACCCGCTCGGCTCCCGGGATCATCTTTTGCAGCCGCTCGGCCACGTCGATCTCCAGTTCGCTCTGCGCGGCCCAGTGCGTGCCTTTGAAGGCCTGCGCGGAGATCGCCTCAGCCATGCCCTTCGGCGCGTGACCATACAAAATGGCACCCTGGCCGATCTGGAAGTCGATGTACTCATTCCCATCGACATCGAAGAGCCGCGAGCCGCTACCGTGGTCGAAGTAGAGCGGCACCGGGGCCTCCATCTTGCGGATGCCGCTGTTGATGCCGGCGGCAATGCTGCGCTGGGCGCGGGCGTAGAGCTCCGCGGATTTCGGGAAGGTGTAGGACATGGCTGGAAGGGTGAAAACTCAGCTCAGGGAGGAGCTGTCATACACGACGACGCGTTCCCAGAAGGTCTTGCAGGTGTCCACGAAGCGCTGGTGGTCCGGGCAGCCCTTCTGGTAGAATTCATGGTCCTCCATGGTCTTGAAGAGCAGCGAGATGGAATAGCTGAACGAGTGATCCGTGACGGGGCGCTTCTCGGTGGGAGCTGGTTTGCCAACGAACCCGTGGGCGAGGTAGCTGATCTTCGGAAGCAGAGCGAGTTCCGATTCAAAGGTGGCACGTTGTTCGGCGGTGAGTTCGGGCTTGAGCCAGAAATAGACGTTATGGAGCATGGCGGCGGATGGGTAGGCCGTCCGTCCGGGCGTGCAATCAGCAATGCGGTGGTTTCACCGGGTGGCCAGCGGTCACTGAGCGGCGGCTTCGGCGACCGGAGCAGCCTCCGCGATGAACTCGTCCTCCTTCACGGGATCGACTCGGAGGGTGATTTTGATGCCGTGCTTTTCCGCCGCCACATTCAGCAGCGAGCGGATGGAGCTCACGGTCATGCCGTTTTTCCCGATCACATGCCGCACATCATCCTTGGCGAGCTGCACGCGGTAGCTGGTGGCCCCGCTTGAACCAGGCCCGACGGCGATGGTGGCCTGCTCGGGGTGGTCGATGAGATTGGCGACGACGTAGGAGAGGAATTCGCGGAGGGCTTCAGGGGCGTCCATGGCGGGGAGGATGAAACGGGCGGATGAGAGAGCAAACGAAAGAACCCGGTCCATTCACTGGCACCGGGTTCTTGGAATTTCGCGTCGAATCGAGCCGGATAAAATCAGGCGCTCGCCTTGGTGGCGTGCTTGATGATGCTGGCGACGGTGTCGGAGGGCTTGGCACCTTTGGAGATCCAGTCCTGCACGCGGTCGAGCTTCACCGTGGCATTTTCGATACCCTTCTGGGGATCGTAGGCACCGAGGATTTCGAGGAAGCGGCCTTCACGACGGATGCGCTTGTCCGTGGCAACAATGCGGAACACGGGGCGGTGCCTAGCACCTTCTTGACGGAGACGAATGACGACGGCCATGATAAGAAAAAAGGAGGGGTGGGGATTCGAGCGGGGGCGGATAGTGGAGACTTTGAGGTGGAACGCAACCTCTTTTTCGGCCCCGGGAAGGGCTGCGGAATGCGATCGTCCCACCTTAGGAAGTCCCTGCGGCCCTCGGGCCCCTGTCGGGCTTTGGCGATATTCCGCCTTGTCATCGTCGTTTGAGGGTACATCCTCAGACCGGAGTTATTTTCCTCCTCCCGTTCCTTACCTATGCAGAATCGCCCACCGAATCGCGGCCCCTCGAATCAACACTCCCGCTCTGGTCCTCCCGGACGCAGCAGCGGGCCGCCGCGTGGCATTGTCGGTGGCAATGGCCCGGCCCGGACAAGCAGCGGACCTCCTCGCGGCATCGTGGGTGGCAGCAGCAGTGGCCCGCCGCGTGGCATCGTGGGGGGCAATCAGCCGCGCCCTACTTCCCTGCCACCGCGCAACGCTCCTCCTCCGCGCCGTCCCGAACCGGAACCCGAGCTGAAGCAGAAGGAAGAGGCCATCGAACTCGAAGGTGTCATCTCCTCCGTGCTCGCCGGCACGATGTTCAAGGTCAAACTGCGCGGCAACGGTCACGAAGTGCTCGCTCACATCTCCGGCAAGATGCGCAAGAAGTTCATCCGTCTGGTCATCGGTGATGCGGTGAAGCTCGAAATGTCGCCCTACGACATGGACAAGGCTCGCATCGTTTACCGCATCGGCTGATCCGGCCCGCACCACGGCACACCGCATCCGGGCGCATGGCACGCGACATTGTTTACTTCGACCTCGAAACACGCCGCACGGCCAATGACGTCGGCGGCTGGGGCAACAAGCACAAAATGGGCATCTCCGTGGCGTGCACCTACAGCACGAAGCTCGGCGAATACTGCATCTACCTCGAAGAGGAAGCCCAGGCGCTCATCGACCAGCTCCGTCGGGCCGACCTTGTGGTCGGCTTCAATCACATCGGCTTCGACTACGAGGTCTTGATGGGCCACAGCCTCTTCGACTTCCGCGACCAGCTTCACAGCTTCGACCTTCTTGTCGATCTCGAAAAACAGCTCGGCCACCGCATCAAGCTTGATGCCGTGGCCGCGGCCACGCTCGGAACCGGCAAAACCGCCGACGGTCTCGATGCCCTCAAATGGTGGCAGCAGGGCGAGGTGGCCAAGATCGCCGAATACTGCTGCTACGACGTGAAAGTGACCAAATGCGTCCACGAATTCGGCGTCGAGCACGGTTTCGTAAAGTACCACGACCGCAACGGCCGCGAGCAGCAGGTGAAGGTGAGCTGGGCGTGAGGCCGGATAGCCTGCCTGGCTTGGTGTGGATCGCTTTTTTCATTGGACGCTTCCAGCATGCGCCGGACTGTCCGCACCTTTCGCATGACTCAGATTCTCGATTTCATCGCTCACGTTGACAAGCACCTGCAAACCTTCGCGGAGCAGCATGGCCCGCTGATTTACGCGCTCCTGTTCGCCATCGTGTTTTGCGAGACAGGCCTGGTCGTGACCCCCTTTCTGCCGGGTGATTCACTGCTATTCGCCGTCGGAGCGCTGGCTGCGCAGGGATTCATGCGCATCGAGATCATCATCCCGCTGCTCGTCTGCGCGGCAATCCTCGGGGACAATGTGAACTACTGGATTGGACGCAAATGCGGCGGATGGATCGTGAACCAGCGCTGGTTCAAACGGGACTACCTGGCCAAGACAGAGGCCTTTTTCGTGAAGCACGGTGGTCGTGCCATCGTGATCGCCCGCTTTGTGCCCATCGTGCGCACGTTCGCCCCTTTCACGGCCGGTTTTGGCCGGATGCAATACCGCCGCTTCCTCATGTTCAGCCTCGGCGGCGGGCTTTTCTGGGTGATCAGCATCTCCATCCTCGGCTACGCACTGGGCAATATTCCGATCATCAAGAGCAACTTCAAGCTCGTCTCCCTCATGATCATCGTCGTCTCGGTCCTGCCGATCGTCATTGAGGTGATCAAGCACAAACGTGAAGCCGCCCGGAAGGCCGATTGACCGACCTGCGCCAGCAACTGACAAAGTGCTTGCGCAAAAAGCCGGATCAGCTATCCATCCCGCCCCCTTCCCCGGAAGGGATCACTGATTCCTGAGTAGCTCAGCGGTAGAGCGGGTGGCTGTTAACCACTAGGTCGTAGGTTCGAACCCTACCTCAGGAGCCATCCATGGCAGAGTAGCTCAGGGGTAGAGCAGAGGACTCATAAGCCTTTGGTCGGGAGTTCAAATCTCCCCTCTGCCACCATTGGATGGACAAGTCAGGATCACTCCGCCCCAGCTCACAAAAGAGAGTTATCATCCGATCTCTCAAGCCGGCCGATCTTCTTTTTGATCGTTTCCAGCAGCACGGTCATCTCATGCACGCAGCGAAAGCATTCCTTCTGCGTCTCCTCATCCCCCAGTCCGGGCACGGCAGGATGAATCTTCATAAACTGCAGGGCGATGTTTTTACAGGCTTCGCGGATCTGGGCAGTGGCGGCGGGGCGGTCCATGCTGCTGTGCTTATCCGCGGCGAAGGACATCGTCAAATGCGCCGAGGCGGCGCGTCGCAGCCTGAATGGCCGATTGACCCGGCATCGCGAGAAGGGTAGGCTCCTCGTCTCCAATGAACAAACTCCACACTGCATTCCTATTTGCCGCAGTTTCCATGCTCGGCCAGATCCACGCCCAAGAAGTCAAGAAGGCCGACCCAGCCAGCGCCGCGCCTCCCGCGGTGGACATGGAGAAGGTGAGCTATTTCATCGGCAAAAACGTCGGCGGCCAGTTCGCCGGCCAGAAGGAAAAGATCGATCTGAATGCCTTCATCGAAGGTGTGAACGACATCGTCGGTGGCAAGAAGCCCTCCGGCTACGCCATGGGAGTCGGCCTGGGCCAGCAGTTCAAGAGCGAGGACATCGCCATCCGCTCGGACAAGCTCAAAGCCGGCATCGAGCGTGCCACCGGAGCCGCCACGGGCGCCGAGCCCTACACGCAGGCGGAGCTGACCGCCGCGATGGATGCTTTCAATCAGCTCATGCAAGGCAAGCAGCAGGCAAAGATGGCCGAGGAGCAGAAGGAAATGGCCGCCGCAGCCGGGAAGTACAAGGAAGAGGGCAAGAAATTCCTCACCGAGAACGGCAAGCGCAAAGGGGTGACCACCACCGCCAGCGGCCTGCAATACGAAGTGCTCAAGGAAGGCACCGGACCCAAGCCCGCCGTGACCGACAGCGTGAACGTCCACTACCATGGCACGCTCATCGACGGCAAAGTCTTCGACAGCTCCGTTGAGCGTGGCGAGCCCACCTCCTTCCCTCTCCAGGGCGTGATCCGCGGCTGGACCGAAGGCCTGCAACTCATGCCTGTCGGCTCCAAATGGCGCTTCTACATCCCCTCCGACCTCGCTTACGGCGACCAGGCCCAGGGTGATGACATCCCGCCCGGCTCGACGCTCATCTTTGACGTCGAGCTCCTCGGCATCGTGAAGTAATCCACCTCCCGATTTCCATCCCAACAATCAAAAGGGCGGCTCGCAGGAGCCGCCCTTTTCATTTGTGGCTGGAAGATCACTTGCCCGCCTTCTTCAGCAACTCGGCGGACTCAGCAGCACTCAGCTCCTTCACATAGATGTTCCTCCAGCGGATCTCACCTCCGTGCGTTTGCAGCATGATCGGCCCCTTGACGGGCAGCGGCTTGGTGCGGTCCCAGAAGTTTTCCATCAACGCCCCATCGACCACCAACTGATCATTCAACCACACCCAGGTCACATCGCCGATCTGGCGGATGCGGAAACTGTTCCACTCCCCGAAACCCTTGTCCGCCAAAACCAGCGGATCACGTCCCGGCTTACCCGGCGTGTTGTTAAACAGGCCGCCGGAGCCCAGGTGCGGCTTCCGGTCCGGCTTCTTCGGGTCAAAAACCTGCGTTTTATCCCAGATCTGCACCTGGGGCGTGCCACGGAGGTAGATGCCGCTATCCGCCTTCGGCACCGTCTTGTATTCGATCATGAGCTCGATGTCCCCAAACTCGGCGTCCGTGGTGGCGTAGCCGCCCTCGCCATCGTTCACCAGCTCCCCGTTTTCCACCCGCCAATGCTTGGCGAACTCCTCCTTCATCTTTTGCAGGGCAGCGGCCTTTTTCTCCCCCTCCAGTTTCACCACTGAATGAGGGTTTAGCCCATACCATCCAGAGAGATCCGTGCCGTTAAAAATCGCCTTGAAACCCTCCGGTGGGCCGGCCTGCAGCAGGGAGGAGAGGGCGAGAAAAGAGAGAAAAGTGGTCAATTTCATGGTGGAGACGGTCACTTCGATGGTTCGAGCCCCCTTCTTTCAGGGCAGAGCCTTTCGAGGGAACAAAACCCTTGCGTCCATGCAGGTCGCGGTTAGTCTCCGCGCCCTTTTTCAGTCCACCCCCCCTCCAACCCCGTTTCCCGCCATGTCACAACATCGCAGCCTCAAGACCTCCGGCTCCGTCGGCACCAAGCGCAGCGTTTTGAAGCGCGGTGAGCGCATCAAGCTCCTCAAGTCCCGCGGACTGTGGAAGGAAGGCCGTCTTCCCACCAACCTGCCGAAGACCAAGCCGGAGTAAGCCTCCGCGCCAGCCCTGTGGCGGCGCGAACTGACCCCGCCAGCCCCGCTTTCTCGTGCGCCTAAACCGCTATCTCAGCCAGTGCGGCATCGCTTCGCGCCGTGGTGCCGAGCAGATCATTCTCGAAGGCCGTGTCTCCATCAACGGACACGTCATCAACAACCTCGCCACGCAGGTGTCCCCCGAGGACAAGGTCGTGGTGGATGGAAAACCCGTCCAGGCCGAGCTGCCAGTCGTCATCGCCGTGAACAAACCCCGCGGCTACATCTGCTCCCATGGTGACACCCATGAGCGCATGACGATCTACGATCTGCTGCCGCTCAAGTATCAGAACCTTCACCACGTGGGCAGGCTCGACAAAGAGAGCGAAGGTCTCATCCTGATGACGAACCGGGGAGACCTCTCCCACCGCCTCATGCATCCCAGCATGGGAGCAGAGAAGGAATACGAAGTCGTGGTGGACCAGCCGATGCATCCCGACGTGCTCGCCAAGCTCATCAAAGGCATGATGACCGAAGAAGGCCACGCCCGGGCTGAACGCGCCTGGCTGGTGAAACCCAACAAGGCCCATGTCGTCCTCAAACAAGGGCTGAAGCGCCAGATCCGCCTCATGTTTTACCACCTCGGCTACGAGGTTGAACGCCTCACCCGCATCCGCATCGGCTGGTTGCAGCTCCGCGGCCTCCAGCTCGGCGGTTGGAAGGAGCTCAAGCCCACCGAAGTCGAGCGTTTCTTCAAAGAAACCCAGGCCGCGCCCCGCGAGCGTGCCAAACCTGCTCGCAAGCCCTCTCGCGAAGACGACTCGGACAATTTCTCGCCCTCCAAGAAGACGGCGAGACCTCGGCAAGGCTCTTCCAAGCCCACCAAACCTGCCAAGCGAACTGAACGCCCGGAACGCTCCGACCGCCCCAAAGGCCGCTCCGCTTGGAGCAAGACACGTCGGCCGCGCTGAGCCGCCCTAGTGGCGGTATTCCTCCGGCACGAGCTTCATCAGCTCGGCCACATCCGCAGCGCCTTCATTCTGCAACTCACCACGGGCATCAAAGGTGATGTTTTCCATCGTGAGCCGTTTCGCACGCACCACAGCGGTGGGGGCGATCAAAGCCGTTCTGGGTTCCGCGAGCCGTCGAAAAAGCACGTTGTCCATTTCGAGCTGGCAGCTCTTGTCCTCGCGACCGGTCACCGTGAAGGGATTTTGCGCCTTGGAGTAGATCACGGCATTCGTCAGCCTATAGCGGCCGTCATCCAGGAAGAACAAATCGTAGCCGATGCAGTCGGCGATGAAGACACGGTTGTAGCTCGTCTTCGCGGCGACGGTGTCGCAGATGCCAGTGCTGTTGCCGATGCTCACAAAGCCATCCACGCGATACTCCGCCGTCTCATGCGCACTGATCCCATCATCGCCACATTCGATGGCGCGGATGTTTTCAAAGATCACATCGCGGCAATCGCCGTGGATGTTGAAGCCGTCGTTGTAGGGATGAGTGGCCGTGAGGTTCTTGATCACGAGGTGCGCATTGTCGCCGCTCATCTGCACGCCCGCGCTGCGCATCGGCGCGAAGATTTTTGCCTCCGCCAGCTTCTGACCGGCAGCTACTTTGAGGTAAAACGTGCCGTAGATCGCCTTCGATGGCAGCTTCTCGCGGCTCGGGTCCTTCACAAAGGTCCACTCGCCTGCCTGCAAGTCCTCCGGCTTCTTCAGCGGCGCTTGTTTCCCCTTCGACGTGCGGCCCATGTGCTGCATCCGACCATCGAAAAGGAAAAACCATCGCCCGATCACCGCATCGCTCAGCCCCGGCATGAGGTCCTCATTCGCAAACAAACCCGGCGACACTTTCCGCCACTTTGCCGGATCAATCGGGTCACTGCCCTCGAGCGTCGCGCCATGCCCGTCGAGCGTGATCGGCTTCTCCGGCTCGCCCTTCTTGCCATAAAAGCCCACGTAATCGCGATATACCTTCGGCTCCAAATGAATCGTGTCACCCGCCGAGGCCATCTTGATCGCATGATGAATCGTTGGCACGTCCGCATCCTTGTCGACATGGATGTCGCGGGCGAGCAGGGTTGAAATCGGAAGGAGCAGCAGAAGCGCGTGTTTCATGCGAGACGAGACACCGACTACGCGGGCCATCGTGACGATTCTACCACGATCCATCCAGAAATAGTTCCGCGGCCTGCATTGCCGCGTATTTTCTCGATTTCAGCACAAAATTGTATTTATCATAGTTGAGGTAATTGGCTTTTTAGCCAACCATATAATTCCTAGCAATTGACGGGCAAATCTGTTAAATTAAGCCATTCGACCATGAATTTTCGCCGCATATTGCTTTTGGCCGTTCTGCTCACTCTGGCGTGCGCAGGTGGGTGGTGCTGGTCGGGCTTAGAAAGGCAAATGGAGGCGGAAAAGGCCATCGATGGCGGAAACGTGGCTCCCGGTGGCAAATTCACGCCGACCGCGGCACCAATGATGCAGGGGCCGTCAAGCGAGGAGGCGCTCAAGACATCAGCGCAGGCTTGGATTGGCGAAAAAGGGCCGGATGAGCTTCAAATCGGCCTCGTGACGCTGCACAAGAAGCGACGCATGATCTCGTTTCCGGCGCAGGTGGCAGAAAAGGAGCGTGCGCTGGAATATGCTCTGGTGCATGAGACGGGCAAAACGCATGAGGCGCTGCTTTCGACCGCGGCGGCGGTGGCGGATGTGCATCTCGCGGCACTGCTGCTGGATGCGGTCGGTCAGTCGCCGCAGATCGAGGTGACGTGGCGGAAGCACGGCGGCGAGGCTCGCATGCCATTGAATGAGATGATCGGCCTGAAGGAAGGCACGCTGGATGCCGTGTGGCGCTACAATGGCTCGGAATTCATTCACAGCGGCTTCGCGGCGAGCCGCGAGGGCTCGCTGGTCGCGCTGCTGAATGATCCGTCCGCCTTGGTGAACCATCCCGCCGCCGGGGCGTTGATGAATGACGACCTGTTTTTTGCCCAACGTGCCCGGCTGCCACCAGAGGGTGTGCAGGTGACGGTACACCTGAGGTTTGCTCCCCGCCCTGGCGGGTCAGGCCAATGACGAAATCCGAATGACGAATGGCATGAAACGCATCCTCCGTCTTCCCGGGCCTACTTCGGGCTTCATTCGTCATTCGACATTCATCATTCTGCCTCCGCTGATGGCGATGATGGCGATGATTCAAGCAAACGGGGCGGAGGAAACCGGCTTCTCCTGGCCGCTTGGCCCCATCGGCGGGAAGATGCGGTTGTGGACAGGGGAGTCTTTTGTGCGGGTTTCGGAGATAACAGCAGGAGCGCCTGGGGCGGTAGCGGGTTTGCAGGTGAATGATTTCATCCTTGGGGCCTTCGGCCGCGATTTTGATCCGCTGGGTTCGGACTTCGAGGGTGTGGTGCGGCAGCTCGGGAATGCCATCGACCATGCGGAGAGCAATGACGGGGTGCTGCCATTGAAGCTGCTGCGCAGTGGCGCGGGTGTCATCACGGTGGCCGTGAACCTGCCGGTGCTGGGTGCGCTCGATCCTTCGTATCCGCTGACGAGTGCGAAGTATTCGGCGACGTATGAATATGCCTGTGCTCAGCTTCACGCTCGCGTGATGGCGGACGGCGATTTGGGTTATCCGACGGGCTTTGTGGCGCTGTCGCTGCTGGGGCATCCAAACTGGAATGATCTGACAGGCGCGAAGCCCTATCGCCTGTCCGTGAACAAGCTGCGCGACTGGGCGATCGGCATGATCAACAACGGCCAGCTCACTCCAGTGGAGGATAAATACTTCGATGGCACGGCCAATCCGAACTTTGTGGAAACCGGCCTCGAAAATTGGTCGCTCGGTCAGGCGGTGATGTTTCTCTCCGAGTATGTGACGAAGACCGGCGAGCAGGCGACTCATCAAACCGTGCTGCAACGCGCGGCGGTGATGATGGCAAACCGGATCGAAAACTGGGCGCAGCCGGCCAATGGTGGCACGGCGGACCTGACGTATCAGGAGACACGCGGCGCGACAGGCCATGGCGGCGTCACGGCCGATTACACGCATCAGTGGTATGTAGGCATCAACATGGCCGGGCTGCATGTCTTCAATGGTCTGGCAATGGCCAAACGGGCCGGAGCGGACATGACGCAGCGCCCGAAGGACGCGCACTACTTTGGCCATACGCTCAATCCGGGCGATGCGGTGCCTTCCAACATCTCGCCCGCGCTTCCCGCCACGATTATCCTGCCGCGTGGGGCGCAGGACAGCCGCGTGTTGCCGCACATCGACAATGTCTCTGCGGCTCCTCTGACGAAAATCATTACGGCCAATGCATCGAGCAATCCCTTCTACTACGATGTCTCGCTGGATCAGAAGTTTTGGATTCAATGGGACTGCCTCACGCGGTCCACGGGCAGCTCGGGCTATGTTGCTTATGCGAGCGTGACTGGTGCGGAGTATGACGCGGGTGGTCGCACACCGGCCACGCTGCTCGGCATGAAGGTGTATCACGGCAGCACGCCACCCTCATCGGCGGACCAGGCGGTGATGGACCTGCACACGAACTACATCATCGCCGCTCACAATCGCCACCTCAATGCCCACGCCTACAACATGGGCGGCGGGCTTTTCACCGCGTTGGTGATGCCATGGTTCAGCGATCGCGACCAACGCTACTTCTGGGACAACTGGAAGTTCTACGCGAACTTCATGCGCCAGCCGGATGGCAGCGTGCAATACTTCCGCGGCCGCAGCTTTGACGATGCGTATCAGGACTACTCGCTCGTGGCGCTGGTGAACAACGCGCTGCCGCGAAGCGTGGCGCTCGGCGGCCTACCGCATGTGCCTGGCTACGACACAAACCGCGTCTTTGCCCGCTTTAAAAAGCCGCTGCTGGAGTGGCCGACGCCTGCGGCACGCAAACGCCGCATCACCGGCAACTCGGAGGTCTTCACGGTCGATCTGGTGAATGCGAGCGGCGCGGTGATCGCTCCGGCGCAGGTCACCGCAGCGTGGAGCGTCGTGAGTGGGCCGGTGACGAGCAGCATCTTTTCCAACGCGGCCACGTTGAACACGACGGCGACGTTTCCACAGGCGGGAACGTATCGCCTGAAGCTCGATGCGAGTGCCAGCAGCCTCAGCACGAGCGAACTCATCGACATCGAGGTCATGCCGAGCGTCTCCGCGAGCTACGCGGCGGGCGAGGCGGACTACAAGGTCTATACCGGCATCAGCGGCACCACGGTGGCCAGCTTGACGAGTGCGCCGGGCTATCCGGTCAATGCCACGCAGTCGAGTGTGCTCAGCACGCTGGAGGGCACCTACTCGGGCAGTAATTACGGCGCGACACTCACCACGACCATCGTGGCGCCGGAGACGGGCACGTATCGCTTTTACATCGCGTCGGATGATGAGTCGTCGCTGCGCTTCAATGCGAGTGGTCCAGGCGCGGGTGGCGCGGTGCAGATCGCGTCCGTGCCTGGATGGACTAATCAATATGAGTGGAGCAAATACGCCGCGCAGCAAAGCGCCGCGATCACGCTCACGGCGGGCCAACAGTATTATTTGCAGGCCTTGCACAAGGAGGGCAGCGGCGGTGATCATCTCGCCATCGCGTGGACCACGCCATCGAATGCGACGATCACGGTCATCGGCGCGCCTTACATCGCTCGCGAATTGCCGATGGCGTCCTCACCGGACATCCTCACGCAGCCGCAGCCGGTCGTGGCGAATCTCGGAGACAATGTGAGCCTCACCTTCACCACCAGCGGCAGCGATTTGTCACTCTATCAGTGGCGCTTGAATGGCACGAACTTTGGCTCTCCGCAGACCACACCGACGCTCACGCTGAACAACATCGGCGCACGTCTTGCAGGCACTTGGGACTGCATCTTCACCGATGGCAGCACGCTGCTCACGACGAATGCCGTCACGGTCACGATCAATGGCATCGGCATTGTCACGAATGGCGGGCTGTGGCAGGAAATGTTCACCGGCGTGAGCGGCGGCACGATTGATGGCTTGCTGGCGCATCCGACTTATCCGCTGCTATCCACCAGCAGCAGCGTGTTGACTGAGCCGCACACCAGCACACTCGGCGATGACTACGGGCAACGCTGGCCCGGCTGGCTCATCCCGAGCACGAGCGGGCGATATCGCTTCTACGCCGCGGCGGATGACCAGACGCGCCTCTATTTGAGCCCGACGGAATACGAGAGCCACAAGCAGCTCATCCACAGCATCACTAGCTACACCGGCGAGTTGAGCTGGTCCTCGCGCTCGCCCTCCGCGTGGATCACGCTTGAGGCCGGAAAGCGCTACTACGTCGAGTTTTTGCACACCGAAGGCGGCGGTGGTGATCACGCGGCCTTCACCTGGCAAAAGGAAGGCGATCCCGTGCCCACGAATGGCGCGGGCCTCATCCCCGCGGGCAATTTGCAATACATCACTGGCGGCAATGTGCCTGATGCAGCCACCGCGCCGCCCTTTGCCGTGGCTGACACAATGAACGTGGAAACCGCCTCGCCCGCCACGCTGGATGTCCTCGCCAATGATCTCGATGCCAGCAATACCACGCTCGTCATCACCGCTATTACACAGCCAGCGAATGGCAGCGTGAGTTTCAGCGGGCGCAGTGTCACTTACACCTCGAATGCGGGCTTTGGAGGCAATGACAGTTTCACTTACACCGTGCGCAACGGCCTCAACCTGACCTCCACGACCACCGTGAATGTCAGCGTGGCCAGTCCGTGGAATGGCCTGCTCGCGTGGTGGCGCTTCAATGAGAACACGGGCACCACCGCGGCCGACAGCACGGGCAATGGCCACACAGCCACGCTCACCAGCGGCACCACCTGGACACCAGGGAGAGCAGGCAGCGGCATCTACATCGCCAGCAGCACGCAAATGGCCGCCACAGCTACCGGCAAGCCTATTCCCGCCGCCTTCACCATCTCCGCCTGGATGAATCCGACGAACACGAGCGGTGTGGATACCATCTTCAGCTTCGGCAGCACCGCCGCCTTCCGCACGAATGGATCACGCCTCCGCTTCACCACCTTTGGCGTGCTCGATCACGATACGAACACCGGCATGTTCAGCGGCGGCACCTGGACGCACGTCGCCGTCACCTTCACCCCCGGTGTGGCCGATGGCGCGAAGTTTTATGTGAACGGCGTGCTCAGGCAAAGCATGACCAGCTCCGCTTTGAGCACGCCGACCGGCGTCTGGCGCATCGGCGGCACCCACATCAGCAGCGAGTGGTTTGGCGGTGCCCTCGACGATGTGCGCCTCTACAACCGCGTGCTCAGCGATGCCGATATAGCGCTCATCGCCGCCGCACCCACGCCTTGGCAGGAATGGCGCGCCGACCACTTCACGCCCACGAACCTCGCCAATCTCACCCTCTCCGGCCCCACGCCCGACCCCGACAAAGACGGCATCGAGAACCTCATGGAATACGCCCTCGGCCTGAATCCCAATACGCCCGCGCCGTTGTCTCAACGCATCACCAACGACCTCGACAGCAACCAATACCTCCGCCTCACGATCACGAAGAACCCGAACGCCATCGACGTGAGTTACAGCGTCGAAGTCAGCAGCGATCTCACCACTTGGAGCAGCACGCCGACGATCATCCTGCAAAACACGGCCACCGTGCTGCAAGTGCGTGACACGCAGGCCATGAGTGCCGCGAATCGGCGCTTCATGAGGCTGCGGGTGACGCAGCCGTGATCATCTTTGCCCGCTAGCTCACACCGCCTGCTTCAGCCGCCGATACTCGCTCGGTGAGTAGCTCGTCACCGCACGAAAGGCTCGCGTGAAGGCACTGTGATCGGCGAAACCGCAGTTCAGCGCGATCTCGGCGATGGAGGCATCGCTTTCCAGCAGCAATCGCGAGCCAGCGCTGATGCGTGTTTTGGTGATGAGCTGCATCGGGCTGATGCCGT
>JBJONJ010000644.1:0-12100 GCA_046051905.1 Verrucomicrobiota bacterium | reverse complement strand
GTCGTCGGTGGTGCTCACCTCCGCGCCCAGCGAGTGGATCGGACAACCAAGCACGCGACCGTGTTTTTTCTGCATAGCCTGCTGTTCCTCGCGGAATTCCCGGAAGCATCTCCAGATGCGATCCAGCGGAGGAATGACCGGCGAGAAGGTCTGATCGAGCTTTTTGCGATGCACCGCCCAGCCATGGTCGAGAGCCGTGAGCGCCAGTTCGGTCTTCGATTCAAAAAAGTGGTAGAAGCTACCCTTTTTCACCCCGGCTTTGTCACAAATGTGATCGACGGAGGTCGTTCCATAGCTCCCGGTCCAGATGAGTTCGCTCATCGCTTGCATCAGGCGTTCTTTGGCGTCGGAGGTTCGTCCCATGCCGCTCTAAAGCGCCAACTAGACGATTGGTCAATAATTCGTTTCCTCGATCCGCTAGGATCAGATTCCTTGCCGGTTCGTTTCGACTGCCTTCCTTGACCAGAACGAGGAAAACATCTTTCTCGCTCCACGCCGCAACTTCCCCGGCGTGCTGACGTTGTTAGGCCGCGCTTTTTCCGCACCGATTTTTCCACATGTCCGCCGCTACCCTTCTCCTCCCAGCTTCTGACAACGCTTGGCGTGTTTGGGAGCCCCGTGCGGGGTCCAGCAGCGAGTCTGTGGACGCCCCGGCGGATGCCTCGCATCTGGCCAAACCACTGCTCATCGGTCTCCCGGCGGCCGCCTGCCGCACGATCGGTCTCTTGGTGCCCCAGGCCGATGATGAGACGCTGGAACAGCTCCTCATCACGAATCTTGAACGTCGCGGCCTGAAGCTCGATCCTTCTCCTGGGGGCAAAAACTACCGCTGGCATCACCTGGGCCACCATGGCGGCCAAGCGATCCTCAGTGTCGATGTGCTCGCCGAGCCTTTTCCTGAGAAACTGGCCGCCAGCCATGCCAGCGACTACACCGCGGCGCTGCGCCTCGAGGAACTTCCGGCGGATCAACTCATCCTTTTGGAGGAACAGGGCGATCTCGTCCTGGCCGCCAGCCATCGCGGCAAGCTCTACCACAGCCACATTTTTGCCCAAGCACCCGCCACGGATGATGCGCTGACCTTGGAAATCACCCTGGCTAGGCTCGCCATCGAGGCGGATCTTGGTGAAGGCAGCCTCACCGGTGTTTCGCTAGTAGGATCGAGCTTTGCAAGCGGTCTCGCCAAACGCCTTGGCGATACACTAGGAATTCCGGTGCGCAATGTGGCCGGGCTCGCCCCCAAGAGCGAGGCCGACACGAAGAACTGGACGAAGCTGCTGCCCGCCGCCGTGCGCACCGCACAGCAGGCTGCGGCCTCCCGCGCCAAGCTGATCCGCTGGTCGATGCTTGGTAGCGGACTGGTCGCCTCGCTTGTTTTCCTTGCCTACGCCTACCTCGTTTCCTTGGAACGTCAGGCTGCCGACTTTGAGCAGCAGGCAGATCTCATCCGCGAGCCCGCCATCGCCGTGCGCGAGACCTCGGATCGCTGGAAGTCCTACTCCCAAGCAGTCGATTCGCAGCGCTACCCGATGTTCCTGCTGGCGGAGGTTTCGCGCCTGATGCCTGGTAGCGGCATTGTCATCCGCAAATTCGAGGTGAAGGGCAATGAGATCGACCTGCGTGGGGAGGCTCGTGACGCGCAGCTCGCCTTCCAGTTCATTGAGGACTTCAAAAAGAACAAAATTCTCTCCCGCTACACCTGGACGAACCCGCGCCCGGAGGTCAAAGGCACCACCGCTAGTTTCCGCGCCCAGGGCAAGCTGCAATAACTCTCGCTCCTCATGGCCCTCGCTCTCACCCCTCGCGAAAAGAAGCTCCTGCTCGGCTGCATCGGCTCGCTAGTGCTGGTAGGCGGCATGCTGGCGACCAATGAGTTCCTGAACCGCCGCCGCACGGCGCTCGCCCGCATTACCTCGCTCGAAACGGAACTGGCCGAGCTAAAAATGCTCTTCGAAGACCGCGAGTTTTGGAACAAGCGGGCCAAATGGTTACGCGAGACCATGCCGGCCACCGAAAGCCTCGGCCAGGCCCAGGCGAAGCTGCTCGAAGATGTGCAAAACGACGCGCTCGACCTCACACTGAAAGTCGAGCAGCAGCGGCTCCTAGAACCGGTGAGCAATGAAAACTACCGTGAGGTGGCGGTCGAGGTGCGCCTGCGCGGCGATCAGACCACGTTGCTGGGCTGGATGGCCGGCTTGCAGAGCCCTGAACGCTTCCAAGCCATCAAGGCGCTGGAGTTTGAGATCGACTCGAAAGCCAAGGAAAAGACCCCGCAGGCCCTCTGCGAGCTCACGCTGGCCCGCTGGTTCAAGCCCGAGAGCGGCCTATGAGCCTTCGCGGTTGAATACAGCGGCAGGAACAGCGAGAGCAGCCCCTCTTCGCATGAAACCCTGGCTCCAGCTCGCCCGCATCTCGAATCTCCCCACCGTGTGGACCAATGTCACTGCCGCATGGCTGCTCGCGGGCGGTGCGCTTCAGGATACGCGGCTGTACTGGCTCCTGCTCGCCGGGTCCCTGCTCTACACCGGCGGCATGATCCTCAATGACGCCGCCGATGCTAAGTTCGACCGGGAGCACCGCCGCGAGCGTCCCATCCCGAGCGGCCGGGTGAATCCCACCACCGCGTGGAGTGTCGCCATCGTGCTGCTGCTCGCCGGTGCCACGCTCGCCACCGGCTTTGGAGCCATTCCACGCATCACCGCCTTCCTCGTCACCGCCATCGTCTTCTACGATCTGTATCACAAGCAATGGGATGGCTCAGTGATCATCATGGGAGCCTGCCGCACGCTGCTTTACCTGATGGCCGCCTCCGCGGTAACGCCCGCCATCGACAAGGTTTTCCTCCCCGCGCTAGCCCTCGGAGGTTATGTCGTAGGCGTCACGCTCGCCGCTAGGTTGGAGCATCAAAACGGCGCGCTGCCTCCGCTCTCCGCCCTGCTGGCTTTTGGCTGCCTCTACCTGCCCGCCATCGTCTGCGCCCGAGGCTTTGCCACTGGACATGCCACCTTGGGCCAACTCATCATTCTCGGTGTCTTCGCCATGCTGGTGGCTTACGCCACCCAAACCATGCGAAAAGGCGGCCCGGGCATTGGCAAGGCGGTCGGCCTGCTGCTCGCGGGCATTCCTCTGGTGGATGCGCTGGCGGTTTCGAGCGTGTCACTGCCGCTTGCGGTGGTTTTTGCAGCTCTCGTGCCGTTGCTTCGACTCTGGCAGCGCTGGATCGCGGCGACGTAAGTTCGTCGTTCAGGCTTCAGCCCGTTCAGGCGCTTCCAATCACGGCCTGAAGGCCGAACTACAAACGTTTGCGGCTCTTTTTGGTCACCGGAACCAAAGCTCGGCGCACTTCTTCGATGGGCGTTTCCGACTTTTTAGAAGGAACAAGCGCACGGCGCACCTCCAACTGCTCGGGCCGACGCACTTCAAACTGAGGCTCCACCACGACCACGGCAGCCGGGATGGACGCCAGCGATGCCGCCTGCTCAATTTCACGCCGCCGCCACGGAAGCACGTTTTGAGCAGTGTCGATGATTTTCCGCGTCAGCAAGGGATCGCCGTTCACGGTGGCAATCGCGGTGGCCACGATGTCCGGCGTGCAGGCCTCGCTAATCACCAGGGCATCCTCCAGCCGCGTCGTCAGGGACTGCGGATCGTTTTGAATGGCTTTGGCGAGCGAATCGCACACCTCAGCGCAAGTCATCGCCTTCGGTGCCACCACCCTGGTCTTCTTTTTGGAAAGCTGCGCCCTCGCCCAGGCCGCACTGAGCAGCAGGAGAATCGAAAGGAAACGAAGGCCGCGCATATGAGGAATTCTGGTGAAGCTAGCACAGCAAACCACGCGGCGACCAGCGCAAAGAAGACGCAACATCGCCAAACCATCGCGGAATCGGAGGTTTTTTTTACAAGCAGCTGAATCGAGCTGCGGCGGCCCACCCGGATAATCGTGCGATTCGAAAAATTTCACTCCCATCACTCCACCACAATCTCCAAGCAAACGGCCTTTGAAACTGCGGATCGCATGCGACTGCCTCATGCTGCCGTCCACACCCGGGCACGCGAGGGCCGGCGCCCCGGATCATGCCTTTGCCGGAAAGCGCACCGCAGAGGCGGCCGCGCAGGCATCGCGTCAAAGTCTTCTCAGTCCATCTTCCGTCATCGGGTTTGGGATGGCCGCATCCACTTCATCAATACGGGCCAGAGTTCCGGCATCGAGAACGAGATCCACCGCTTCCAGACTTTGCTCGAACTGCTCAAGTGTCGTCGCGCCAACAATGGTGGAAGCGACGAAATCGTGCTGACGGCTCCAGGCCAGGGCGAGGGCGGTGACGGTCACGCCCAGATCTTTGGCGATCTGCTGGAGCCTCGCGGTGGTTTCAAGCGTGCGCTCATTGACAAAGCGCGAGGCCATTCGTTTCTGACGCGGACCGCCATTTTGAATGTAATCCGTGAAGCGGGCACCAGCCGGCAGTGTTCCATCGTTGTATTTGCCGGTCAGTACGCCGCCACCAAGCGGAGAATAGGGGAGCAGGCTGACCCCTTCTTTCCGACAGACCTGCGCCAACTCGCTCTCACAGCGGCGATTGATCACGGAGAAGTTGTTTTGCACCGAGGCCATGCGGGCGAGGCCGTGCTTCTCGGCCTCCCACAGATTTTTCATGACGCCCCAGCAGGTTTCATTGCTCGATCCCCACGCACGGATCTTGCCCTGGTCCATCAGCGTGGTGAGGGCGGCGAGTGTTTCTTCCGGCTCCATGCCGTGATCAGGCCAGTGCGTCTGATACAGATCAATGTAATCGGTCTGCAAGCGACGCAGACTGTCCTCACAGGCACGGAAGATCTGGCGGCGGTCCAACGCCGTGAAGCCGCCACGGATGGGCGGGCGGAACCAGCCATGGCCCGGCCCGGTCACTTTGGTGGCCAGGATGATCTCACCCCGATTTTGACCACGCAGCCAGCGGCCGACAATCTCCTCGGTCAGGCCAAATTTTTCGGCACTGGGCGGCACGGGATACATCTCGGCCGTGTCGAAGAAATCGATCCCTGCCTCCAAAGCACGATCCATGATGGCGAAGGAGGTCTTCTCATCGGACTGAAGACCAAATGTCATGGTCCCCATGCAGATGTCCGTGACAACGATGCCGGTGCGGCCGAGGCGGTTGCGTTTCATAAGGGCGCCAGAGTGCCTCGGGCGGCGCGACGCGCAAGAAAAGCCCGTGACGGCCTCACGAGGCCGCCGCGTTCACATGCAGCAGGAAGGGCTCCCAGTCCCGGATCTTATGTGTGTTGCGAATGAGGTGGGTCACCGGCAGTTCAGGTGGAACCGTGGGACGGCGCATGAGCTTCAGGCCGGCCTCCTCAGGCAGCTTGTTTCCTTTGCGGCTGTTCACCCGGCGGTCTGCCAGCACACAGTTTTCCCAGTTGGTGGCCCCGCCACGGGACAACGGCACAATGTGATCGATGTTTCCCTCATGCGGTCGGAGCTTGCGTCCGGTGTACTGGCACACGCCGCCGTCCCGCTCCCAGATGGCCTTGGCGCAGAATTTGGGGCGGCGCTTGGGAACCTTATCGTAACGGGCCAGAACAAGCACCGACGGCACCCGGATGGCGCGGCTCACCGTGCCGATCGAGGCGTCCTGCTCCCGCACCGGAAGCTTGATCCACTCCTCCCAGGTGACGGGCCTCATGTCCCCTCCGGGATCGATGTCGAGGGCGGTGGCGTTTCCTGCGGCGATCATGCCAAAAGCCTCGATCGGGGTCTTCACGTCGATGGCTTGCCAATGCCGGTTCAAAACCAGCACGTTGGTTCTCGTCAACACTTCGTTCATGCGCTTTGCTCCAAGGTTGGAATTACGGCGCGGGAAAGCAGGCACGCAGCCTACATTTCTCAGCGTTGGGCGAGTATGCTGGCGAAACTTCACCATTTGCCAAGTGGCAAATCACCTCCGTTTCAAAAACGAGTGAAGGCCACCTCTGGCAGGCACATGGGATGGTTCACTCGTGGCGCAGCGCCTCGACGGGATTCATCCGCGCCGCCCGGCTGGCCGGGTAGATGCCAAAGGCCACCCCGGTCAGCACCGAGATCGAAAACGCCAGGATCGGCGACCACATTTTGATCACCGTCGTCACGCCGGCGAAATGCTGCACGGCCATCGGAATGGCGAGCCCCAGCACCACGCCCAAAACGCCGCCCACACCGGCCAGCAGCACCGTCTCGATGAGGAACTGCACCACGATGTCCGCCTGTCTGGCACCCAGAGCGCGTCGGATGCCGATCTCCCGGGTGCGCTCCGTGACACTGGCCAGCATGATGTTCATGATGCCGATGCCGCCAACGAGCAGTGAAATGGCCGCGATGCTGCCCAGCACGATGCTGAAGATCTGCTTGGTGCGCTCCGCCTGCTTCAGAAGCTCCACCGGCACGATGATGCGCCAGTCTTCCTTCTTGTGGTTCGTCCGCATGAGGTGCCGCAGCGCCTCGGCACGGCTTTCCACCTGCGTCACGTCCTCGACGCGGAGCACCGCCTCATGAAACTCCACCTTCTCCGCCTCGAACGAACCCGTGCGGTAACGGAAGAACGTCTCGCCATACTGATCCATCAGCGTGTCAAAAGGGATCATCACCTGCGCCAGAGAGCTTCCAGAAGGCGAGACCGCGTCCGTGCCCACCGACTGGCCTTCATCCTGGACCACGCCAACAATCTTGTAGTAATAGCCCTTCACACGCACGGACTTGCCCACCGGAGCAGAAAGCGGGAAAAGCTTCGCCGCCACCGTCTGGTTCAGGACACAGACCGGCATGCGCTCCCTCATCTCCAAATCCGTGAAGAAGCGTCCACGCACGATTTCGCGATTGCGCATCTGGGGATACACCGGCAGCACGCCCATCACCTGGCCGTCGATGCTGCGGTCGAGGTTCCAGATGTTTTCCGAGATGAAACGACTCGGCACCACGATAGAGATGCCGGGCACGGTCTGCACGATCTGGGTGACGTCCCGGCGGGTGATGCCATACTCGCTGATGAAACTGCGGCTCTCGGCCCCCGATCCCTGCCCGTCCGGCGGCTTGACGCTTTGCAGGATGATGTTCTGGCTGCCGAGCTTGCGGATCTGCTCCTGCGCCTCGTGGCTGGCTCCTTCGCCGATCGCCAGCATCGCCACCACGGACGCCACACCGAACACGACCCCCAGCGCGGTCAAAAACGAGCGCAGCTTGTGCAGCCAGATGGTTTTCAACCCGAGCGAAAGCGTCCGCCACAAATGCTGTGGCGACGCCACGAGTCTGAGGATCGGGTGACGGGCAAGAAAGGACATGTTTGGGGGGCTGAAACAACGCCCGCACGCTTGCAAAACTTGCCCTCGAATGCCGCCTCGCGCATGATCTGCGCTCTCCTCATGCGCCGCTGGCTACTCGTCCTACCTTTTTTCGTTCTCGGGTGCGAACCCGCTCCGAAAACCGCGGCCGAATTCGAGCCTCCAGCGGTGGCACTGCCTGCGAGCGTCCAAGAGCTTTCTCCCGCCGATGCCGATCGCTTCCTTGCCGCACACGCCGATGCCCGGGTGATCGACGCACGCACGGAGGCGGAACGCCAAGAACATGGTCATATGCCCCGTGCCGAGTTTTTTGACTACCTTCATGGCCAGCCAAGCCTTGACCGGCTCAAGGCAATCGAAGACAAGACAAAGCCCTGCTTGGCGTATTGCACCATCGGCGGTCGGGCAAAGCTCCTCGCTGCCGAGATGAGCCGGATGGGCTTCACGAACGTAAAACTGCTGCAGGGTGGATTTAACGCCTGGGTGGCCTCCGGCAGGGCCGTGGCACGCTGGGAGCGTGCTCAACGGTAACCATAGGACAGCGCCCACATGACAGCTGCCTCCTTCTTCGATTTCAGCGAGAAGACGATCTTGTAGGTGCCGGTCTTCTGCGGGTTGACGCGAATGCTCAGGGCATGATTGCCGGGCTTTCTGTCAATCTGGATGGCATTGCCCTTTTCATCGTAAACCTTCAAATCAAGCTCCACATCATCGTTCGCTGACCCGAGCCACAAGGCATACTCGTTTCCTCTGAAGAGCTGGTGGGAAATCATGAGCTTCTGGCCGCTCTTCACCTCGCCGTTCCAGTAGTCCTCGCGAACGATGAAGCCCTGCTCCACAAACGGTATGGCAGCCTCCATGGTGTAATCGTGGCTCTCATCGACGGTGGCGAGCGCGGGGAGCGGGGCGAGGGCAAGCGAAAGGCAGGCCAGCGCGGATAGAAAGGTATGTCGTGTCATCTTCATCGGTGGTGGGGCCTTGGGATGATTCACTTCCCGACAAGGATGTCCGCGAGGAGCACCTCACAGGTCTTGCTGATGTCAGAAACGGCATCCATGGAGAAGCCATCGACGGCTCCCTCCATTTTTTCCAGCACGCCGCCGAGGCCTTTGCGGATCGCACGGAGCAGGTGGTGCTCCTGGGCGCTCTTGGGCATCTTGTCGATCGCGTTCACGAAGTGCTCGACGAGCATGGGCTGGTTGAGCAGCTCTGCGCGGTCGGCGGAGAAGTTCTTGCCGACGACAGAGGTCACCGAGGCGGTGCCACGCAGCCAACCGCCAAGGCTGACGCACTGCGAAAGATCGATATCCTTCATCTCCTCCATGGTGTCCTTCACCGTCTTCTGCGTCTGGTCGAACTCCTTACGGATAGACTTCCAATCTTTTTTGTCGGCGGCATCGAGGATCGCCTGGGCGTGAGGGCGCACCGCCTTGGTGAGTCCGAGCGCGGTGGCAATGGAGATGACATCCTTGCCGGCATCCTTGACGGCCTCTTTGTCCTCCGCCTGCACGGCGATGAAGCCTTCCGCGACGACATGCCCGAAGAGCAGGGCCAGCCTGGCGCGGTCGCTCGTGTTTGGCACCTCGAGATCGCGGATCTCGTGTTTCCAATTCGGTTCACCGAGCTTGTCGAGCACCGAGAAAACCTCGCTGGGCACCGGCACGACCACGTCATCAACGACCTGACCGGGGAAGGCGAGCGGATCGAACTCCTGGACACCGGTGGCTCCCTGCGGGGCGGCGAAAGCACTGGAGATCACGAACGCTCCCGCGGCAAGCGCGGCGAGCCGGGGGAAAGGAAGAATCAAAGAATTCATGGCGTCGGATTCGAACATCTTGAATGAAGCCGCATTCAACCCCTGCCGCAACTGGTTTGACCACGCGCCTTTTGGCATGGCTCACGCTCAAAACTCAACCGCTGGACCCGCGCCGCTTTTGACGAAACCAAGCACCACGAGCTTTCCAGTCCGCGGATGCTTCGCGATGCTCGTCACACTCCCGATTTCGCGGCCGTCGGCATCATGCAGCGGGTCCCCGACGCTGATCTCGCGATCCGTTTCCCACGCGTGGAGCTGGCGCGGCATCTTGCCGGTCGTTTTGATACGCGATAGGATCTCCTGGCCGATGTAGCAGCCTTTGGCGAAATCCATCGCCCGCTCATCGAGTCGCGCCTCGGGCGGAAAAGTATCTCCACTGAGCTCGCTGGGCCAACGAGGGACTTGTTGAATCACACGTAGGGTTTCCGCGTCATCTAGGCTCAAAACGGGCAGCGAGGGCTGAAAGCTTTCTCCGGCAGGAATCCACACATCGATGCCCGGAAGGCCGAAACGTAGGCTTTGAAGCCCTTCGCCAGCACGGGGGCCAAAAATATGCCAAAGCTGCCAGTTGTCCGTCACGTCCGTGAGCTCGGCATCGTCGGCCACCATGTATCTTCCCAATCGCATACTGAGGGGCTCGCGGAGCTCCGGCTCAGCATCGAGCCACAGCGCCTCGTCGCGGGCATGGATCATCACATCGCCCGCGATGCGGCCCTTCACGTCGGTGATACAGGCGTAGAGGGTGCGGCGGTCGTCGGCCCGACGCACATCATTGGTCACCTGACCGTTCAGATAGCGCACGCGGTCGCCGCCGGAGAGTTTCCATTTCGAACGTGCCGAGAGGTTCACAGCCGCGCCACGCGCAAAGAGGTTTTGATAGGTTTCAGCCTTCATGTAGGCTTGTATTGAGCAAGAACCCCTCATCTCGCAAGCCGTGGAAACTTGCACCATGAGTCTTCTTCGCGCACTATGCCCGTCATGAGCGAATTTGGCGACGCACCGGAACGGCATGTGGACTGGGGCAGCCGCGGCTCGCAAGTCCTGGTAACCCTGGCGAGCCTCTTCATCGTCCTGGCAGGCATGAAACTGGCCGCGAACCTCCTTCTGCCCATTGTTTATGCCTTCTTCCTGGCCGTGCTGAGCTATCCGCTGGCCCGCTGGCTGCGCCGCCACCGCCTGCCGACTCCCATCGCGCTCGGCGTGACCCTGTTTGTGAACCTTGCCGTGGTCGCCGGCCTGGTCACCATCGGCGTGCGGCTGTTGGTGAGCCTTGCTGGCGACCTGCCACGCTATGCCCGCGGACTGAACAGCAAGCTCGGCGAGATGGCGCTCTGGCTGGAGAGTAAGGGAACGACCGGGGTGAAAGCGGAGGTGGACCGGCTGTTTGACTGGAACACGGTGGTGGAATGGAGCACGCAGGAGAAAGTGATGAGCAACCTCGGGGCGGCACTGGGCAGCACGTTTGGGGCGGTGAGCACCGTATTCATCGGGTTCGTCATGATTCTGCTCATCATGATGTTCATCCTGATGGAGGCGCATGGCACGCAAACGCGTTTGCAGGCCGTGAAGCTCTCGGGTGGCCCGGATTTCTCCGGCCTGATGCGCTCGGCAGATGACATTCAAAAATATCTCGGCGTGAAAACGCTCATCAGCGCCCTCACCGGCGTGATGGCCGGCATCTTTTGCTGGTTTTTCGATCTGCAGTATCCCCTCCTCTGGGCGATTCTCGCCTTCGTGTTCAACTTCATCCCCGCGGTCGGCAGCACCGCCGCCTCCATCCCAGCCATCGCCGAGGCGCTTGTGCAGCACGGGCCGATGCACGCCGTGGTCGTGGCCGTCGGCTATGGCGGCATCAATTTCTGCCTCGATAACTTTGTGCAGCCGCACCTGCTCGGGAACCGCTTCGGCATCTCGCCGCTCGTGGTGATCCTCTCGGTCATCTTCTGGGGCTGGCTGTGGGGGCCTCTTGGCATGTTCCTGGCCGTGCCGCTGACCATGGTGATGAAGGTCATCCTCGACAACACCGAGGAGTTCCGCTGGCTGTCCGTGGCGATGGCAAAAAAGAACGTGCGCCGCGGCGAGGTGCAGGTGGCGGGCTATGATCTGCAGCTCAACGAGGGCGAGACCATCGGCAGCGGAGCGAGCACTGAGATCCCAGGCCATCGGGAAACTTGATTGTGCGCACGGCAAGCGGGGCGAATTCATCTACCCGGGACTCCCCACAACATCGTGAACAGCCTCTACGCCAGCGAGATGCAGCTCGCCGGTGTGGTCGGCATGTCCCCGAGCCAGGTAGTGAAATGCCCCTATCGAGGAAACTATTCCGTGTCCCACCGCCCCAGCAGACTGCCACCAAGGTCGAAACGAAGATCGAAGCTCCCGAACTGAAATCGCCCGCCAAGGCCGAAGACAGACTGAAGTCCGAGCTTGAGAGCGCCGGCAGCCCCAAGACGGACAGCTAAACCGGGGACAAGCAGCCCCTGATCCATCCAACAAACGCCGCCGGTCACTCGAAGGTTCCTCCCGCTTGAATTGTCCCTTGCGCGTTCGAGGAACGGTGGAACTCTAGCCTCCCTCTAACCAAATTCATCTCTCAACAACTCCATCATGGGTCAGCAACTCAATAAAATCGTCAAGCGCCGCCGCCGGAAGAAGTATCTCGAACGCAAGAAAGCCCTCGCCAAGGCCGGCGTGACCCGGAAAGCCCGCATCGCCAAGGCAGAAAAGACCGCCAAGAAGGCACCTGCCAAGAAGGCACCTGCCAAGAAGGCTGCCGCCAAGAAGGTTGACGCTCCGGTCGAGGCCGCTCCTGCTGCCGAAGCACCCACTCAGGAGTAATTCCTGACCTCCATTTTTTCTGGTTTCAAAGCACCGCCGGCCTCACCGCTGGCGGTGTTTGTTTTTAAGCCATTCGTTTCATTCCCCCCATACTCTGGCATATCGAACAGTAAGCCAAACAGGCCGCCAAGCTACTTG
>JBJONJ010000643.1:0-3517 GCA_046051905.1 Verrucomicrobiota bacterium | reverse complement strand
AGTCGGCGTCCGTGCCCGGCCAGGGGAGGCCGCGCCAGTCGGGATTGAACTCGTGCTCGAAGACCTCCGGGTAGAACCACAGGATGGCGAAGTAGAACTCACGCCAGGCGAGCTCCTTGATGTAGGTGCTGCCCTTTTCGATGGCGGCGCAGCGGGCATAGAGGTCGCGGATGCCGATAAGACCGTAGCGCAGGTCCTGGCTGAGCATCGAGGTGGTCTGGCCGCTGGGTGTGTTTCGGTTCGCGGAGTAGCCTTGCAGGATGCCACGTTCGATGAAGTGCTTCATGCGATCTCGAGCCGCCCTTTCGCCGGAGGGTGAAATCTGGGCGGTGGGCTCGGGCAGCTTCCAATGAGCCAAGGTGGGCAGCGGCAGGCTGGTGATGCTTTCGGCAGTTTTCGGGCCCAACGAGGTCACGCGAGGCAGTGGCGCGGCTTTTTCGAGCCCGAGCCAGTTCTTCGAGTAGGGCGTGTAAACCCGGTAAGGCATCGCCGAGCCGGTGAGCACCGTTTCGGGCGCATGCATGACGCTGTCGTCAAAGCCATGGCACTCGATGCCGAGGCGTGAGCAAAGCGCGGCGATCTTCTTTTCCATTTCGCGGCCGAAGGGATCGTAGTCACGGTTGAAGTAGATCGCGGAGGCCTGCGTCTCGCGCACCAGGCGCTCGAGCTCGGCGTCCGCCTTGCCGCAACGCACGATGAGCCGGCTGCCGAGGGTTTCGAGGTTCTTCGCGAGCGATTCGAGGTTGCCGCAGAGGAACTGTTGGCGGTTCGGCCCGGTCCAGCCGTGGCTGTTTTTCCAATCGCTGAGCACATACACCGGCACGACCTGCTCCGCGGCCTGGGTGGCGTGATGCAGCGCGGTGTTGTCCGTGAGGCGCAGATCACGGCGGAACCAGTGGAGGACGGTTTTGGGCATGGGCTGGAATTTGAAAGGCGTGATCCGCTCGAAGTGACGGTTTGGATTCGGCGACATGCAGAAAGAGGTGCCCCCGATGGAATATCCCGCCAAGATTCGCAGTGGTGAGAGCAAGCCCGGCGCAACGTCGATTGCACGAGGCGGAAAGGTGAACAAAGGAGGCCGTGACCGGCGTTTTTTGCCTACCCCCAACCTGCCCATGTCCTACGATCCCGAATCTGAAGCTCCCAAGTCCTACACGCTGGCCTGGATCGCCTCGCTGCTGCTCCTTGTTGGTTTTATCATCGGCCTGCTGATCTACCCGCCGCTCTATGAGGCCCCGAAGGCCGAGGCCGGGCAAATGACGCTCTTCATCGGGCGCTTTCATCCCATCCTGCTGCACCTGCCGATCGGCTCGCTGAGCTTTCTGATGCTGCTGGAGCTGCTCTGCATGAGCCGCAGCGGCGAGTCGAAGCATGGCAGCACCGCGCTGCTGGCGCTGTGGGTCGGTGCCGCTGGCAGTGTGCTGGCCGTGCTGGCGGGCATCATGCTCTCCCGTGAAGGCGGTTACACCGGTGGAAACTTCAGCCTGCATCAGACGATGGCCATCATCGGCACCGCCGGCGTGCTGCTGGCCCTCGTCATCCGCCTCGTGGCCATGAGCCAGAGCAATTTCGAGCTCCTCCACGCCTACCGCGCCCTGTTTTTCCTCAGCTTCGGCATCATGGGCCTCGGCGCTCACTTTGGCGGCAACATGAGCCATGGCAGCAAATTCCTCACCGAGTTCGCCCCTGAGCCGATCAAGGGCCAAATGGTCGCCATGGAGAAATGGATGCTTGGTTTCGTCGAGAAGCCGAAGCCCGAAAAAGTCGAGGAACCGGCTCCCGAAGCCCCGAAAGCTACCGAAGCTCCCAAAGTGGTTGAAACTCCGCCCACCAGCCCGACTCCGACGCCTGCTCCCACGATGCCCCCTGCCGCTCCCGCTGCAGGCGACAAGCTCGTCTTCGCGAACCTCATCCAGCCGATTTTCGCCGCCAAGTGCAACAAATGCCACGGCGAGGAAAAACAGAAGGGTGATCTCCGACTCGACACCTATGAGGCCACCATGGCCGGCGGTTCCGAGAGCGCTGAAAAGAAGAACAACATCGTCCCCGGCAAGCCCGCCGACAGCCTCAGCTACCAGCTCGTCATCTCCGCCGAGGACGAGGACATGCACATGCCGCCCGAGGGCAAGGACCAGCTCACCAAGGAAGAGGTCGCCCTCCTGAAATGGTGGATCGAGCAAGGCGCCAGCAACACGCAGAAGCTCGACATCGCGGCGCTTCCTGCTGACCTGCAAGCCGCCGCTTCCGCCATCGCGAAATGACGAATGACGAATTCAGAATGACGAAAGAATGTCCAAATCCCGAATGACGAAACCTCCGTCACATCGCCGTATGAACGCCTGAAACCATTCGTCATTCGCCATTCTGCATTCGTCATTTTCTCTTCCCCCTCCTTTTGCACATGAAACCCACCTACCTCCACCTCCTCGCCCTGGCACTCGCCCTCACCGCGCATGCCGCTGACGACAAAAAAGCCGCTGATCCTGCCGTCGAGGCGGCGATGCAGAAGGTGAACGCCACCGGCGCTTCGCTCATGCCCACCGCTGCCGATGGCAAGACTTACCGCTTCACCGCGCTGAACGTGGCCAAGGAGTTCGCCGACAGCGGCCTCGATGCCCTCGCCCCCATCGCCGACAAGGTCGCGTCCCTCGACCTCGCCCGCACGAAGGTCACCGACGCGGGTCTCGCCAAGCTTGCGCAGATGAAAAACCTCCAGGAGCTTCATTTGGAAAACACCGCCATCGGCGATGCAGGCCTCGACCATCTCAAAGGCCTCTCCTCGCTCGAATACCTCAACCTTTACAACACCAAGGTCACCGACGCCGGCCTCGCCAAGCTCTCCGGTCTGTCGAAGCTCAAAGCGCTCTACCTTTGGCAGAGCGGTGTCACCAAGACTGGCGTGGCCGCTTTGAAGGCCAAGCTGCCCGGTGCGCACATCAACAACGGCTGGACCGCCGAAGATGATGCCAAGCCCGCCGCCGTGGCCGCTGCGGCTCCTGCCGCCGCTGCTCCAGCGGCTGCGAAACCTGCCGCTCTGGCTCCCGCCGCAGCCAAACCGGCCGCCGCACCTGCCGCAGGTGGCAAACTCGATGCTGCCATCGCCGCGAAGGCCGTCGTTTACCGCGATGTCATCGCCCCGATCATGGCCGCGAAGTGCAATGGCTGCCACGGTGAGGAAAAGAAGAAGGGCAAACTCCAGCTTCACGACTACGCCGCCATCATGAAAGGCGGCAGCGACGGCCCCACGACGGTCATTGCCAAGAACAGCAAGGATAGCCTCATGCTCGTGCGTGCCAACCTGCCCACCGATGACGACGAGCACATGCCGCCGAGCGATGAGCCGCAGCTCACCAAGGAAGAGGTCGCCATTCTGAAGTGGTGGATTGAGTCCGGTGCCTCGGACACCCTCACCGTGGCCGCCGCGAAGCCCACCGCCGATGTCGAAGGTGCTCTCGCCGCGATGCTTGCCAAAGGCCTGCCAAAGGTCACCGCGCCTGCCAAGGTCGAGAAGCCGAAG
>JBJONJ010000642.1:0-3147 GCA_046051905.1 Verrucomicrobiota bacterium | reverse complement strand
GCATGCTCTGGGCGCCTCGGCGTTCGGTCTTTGGAAGCGGCTCTATCTCATGGGCGAGGCGGAGCAGACCCGCGCCTATCCCAATTATGAGCCCGTCGTGCGCTTCGCCCTGCTCGCCATGGCCAATCGCGTCGAGCAGATGGGCATCATCCGCCGCCGCATCGGGGCCTCGCTCGATTTCCACCAGTTGCGCGACTATCAGGATGGCGACGTGCTTTCCAAGGTGGACTGGAAGGCCACCAGCCGCCGACTCAGCCTCATCAGCCGGGATTTCGACGAGGTGCGTAATCAAACCGTGCTGCTCGTGCCGGACTGCGGCCGCCGCATGCGGGCGCTCGACGGCACACTCAGCCAGTTTGACCACTGCCTGAATGCCATGCTGCTCATCTCCTTCATCGCCCTGCGGCAGGGCGATGAGATCGGCGTGTGCGGCTTTGGCGGCACGCGCAAGTGGCTGCCACCCGTCAAAGGGGCGCACAGCATGCCGAAGCTGCTCAACCACCTCTATGATTACGCCGCCACCAGCGAGCCGAGCGATTTCATCGAGGCCGCTGAGCAGGTGATGGCACGCCAGAAGCGCCGCGCCCTCGTCATCCTTCTGACGAACCTCCGTAGTGAGGACAGCAGCAACCTCGCCACCGCCGTTCATCTGATGCAAAAGCGGCACCTGGTCCTCGTCGCCACGCTGCGTGAGGCTGAGCTGGAGGCGCACGCCTCCCAACCCGTGCAGAATCTGGCTGACGCCCTCGAGTTTGGCGCCATGACGAATTATTTCACGGAGCGCCGCCTTCTGCTCGAAGGCCTCCGCGCCAATCGCGTGCTCACGGTTGATGAGCCCGCTCAAAGGTTGCCTGTGGCCCTGGCCAACCGCTACCTTGATATCAAGGCAGCCGGCACGTTGTGATCTTCGGATGCCGGAGCTGGCTGGGCGTTTGTGGGGCTTCCGCCGGGCGGCCATTTTAGCTGGCTGACACCGCATGGTCTCTTTACGTCGACGGCCCATGCTGGCTATCCGGGGGAGGCAAGGAGTTCTTGTTGGTCAACTTCGATGGCAAAACAGGAACCGAGACCATCCATTGCGTGGCTATTGCACTAGGCACCATGCAGGTGCTCCCGCTGAAAAACACGAAGAACCGAAGCGTGTCGGCGAAATAGCTTCGCTAAAGCCTGTGGAGACCCAGCGTATGCCTCCATCATGGAACGACGCGATTTCCTCAAGAGCGCCACTGCAGTCGCAGTGGCGCAGACACTTTTGCCTGCCCAGGCCGCTGCCACACACCAGCCTGAGCTCATCAAGCTGGAAAATGCCAGGCCCGGCACCACAGCCTGGCAGCTCACCCGCGTGATGCCGGATGGCGGCAAGGCCTACCGCACCTCTTTGATCGAAGGCTATTGCTCGAAGCAATCCGTGAAGGCCGGTGAGCCGATCGACATCTTTGTCAGCACCAAACCGGCCTCGCGATTCTCCATCGAGATCTTCCGCATGGGCTACTATGGCGGCGCGGGATCGCGCCTGATGACGACGCTGGGTCCGTTTGACGGCAAAGAGCAACCCTTGCCCGAGATGGGGGATCAGCGCCTCCGCGAATGCCAGTGGCAGGCCAGCACCACGCTCACGATTCCGGCCGACTGGCCCAGCGGTGTCTATCTTGGCAAGCTCACGACGCTTCCCGAAGCCGCAGACAAGCCTTACTGGCAAAGCTACGTCGTCTTCATCGTCAAAGACGACCGTCCTGCGGACATCCTCTTCCAATGCAGTGACAACACTTGGCAGGCCTACAACCGCTGGCCGGTGAATGAATCGCTCTACACCGATCCACGTGCCGCGCATGCGCCGGGCGTCAGTTGCAGCTTCGACCGGCCATACGGCAAGTATGTGCAGATCTTTGAAAACCCGCTCAGCATCGGCAGCGGCGAGTTTTTGCTCTGGGAATACCCGCTGTGCTACTGGCTCGAAAAAGAAGGCTACGATGTCACTTACTGCTCGAATGTCGATAACCTCGATCCGGCGAACCTGAGCCGCGTCAAAACGATGATCAGCATCGGTCATGACGAGTATTGGGACGTGCGGCAGTATCAAAACGTGAAACAAGCCATCGCCGGAGGCCTCAGCGTGCTCTGGCTCTCGGCGAATGATGTTTACATGGTCACGCCCTTCACGCCGAATGCCAAGGGCGATGCCAACCGCCGCCTCACCCGCGAAACCTGCTACGGCGAATTCCGCGAAGAGGAAAAAGAAGCCTACTCGAAGGTGCTAGGCCCTTTCGAGAGGGCCGGCCCGGATGAGCGCGACATCATCGGCGCCCGCACCATCGTTCCTTTCAACGGCGGTGGCGACTGGACCTGTGCGAAGCCGGATCACTGGCTCTTCGAAGGCACCGGCATGAAAAAAGGCGAGAGCATCCCCGGCCTCGTCGGCTGGGAATTCCATGGTGATCCCGACACGGCCCGCGAAGGTCTCGAAGTCATCGCCGAAGGAAATGTGTGGGCCGGTGGCACTCGTCTCGGTAAATACGCGGCCACCGTTTTCGAAGGCCCGAAGAAGAACATCGTCTTCAACGCCACCACCATCTTCTGGGCCCAAGGGCTGAGCGATCCGCCCGGCCACATGATCCCCTGGAGTCACTTTTCACGTCCTCATGGACCTGATGAACGCGTTCAGCGCATCACGAAGAATGCGCTCAAGCGGGCCATCCGCTGACGAACGGTGTTGAGGCGCGTTTCCCGCTCTTGCCAGCTCATAAAGCCGCACTAACCTCGTTGGACCATGCTCCTTTACCGCACCTCCAACGGCATTTTCGTACAAAACGGCTCCTCCTGGCATCTTGTGTCCGCTCCTTCCTGGGATGAACTTTTCAATCGGAGCGATCTTGCGGAGCATCTGGCTCATGTCGCGGCTTCTTCGCCAGCGGTTTCAGCGCCTGCGGCGGAATCCATTCTGGCTCCGATCGGCACCCAGGAGGTCTGGGCGGCGGGCGTCACCTACTTCCGCAGCCGGACGGCCCGCATGGAGGAATCGAAGGACGCGGGTGGAGGCAGCTTTTACGACCGCGTGTATGCCGCCGAGCGGCCGGAGATCTTCTTCAAGGCCACACCGCAGCGGGTGGCGCATCCAGGGCAGGCGATGCACCTGCGTGGCGACTCAAA
>JBJONJ010000641.1:0-3876 GCA_046051905.1 Verrucomicrobiota bacterium | reverse complement strand
TCAATTCGATGGCGCGGCCGCCTTGCTTCGAGGTGTCGAGCTCGCCGGTGGCGGCGAGGATGGCGTCACGCATCGTCTCGTAGTCAAGGCGCTGGCGGTTGAAGCGGCTGAGGAGCTCGTTGTCGGCATCTTTGAGAAGTTTTTCGGGCGAGGCATGGCTGCTCTGCTGCCAGGTGCGGCTGCTCAAGATGAGCGTGTGGAGCTTTTTGAGGCTCCAGCCGTTTTGCATGAGGTAATCGGCCAAAAAGTCGAGCAGGTCGGCCTGCGCGGGCTTGGGCGTCTGCACGCCGAAGTCGCTGGGCTGGGAGACGAGCGGCTTGCCGAAGTGCTGCATCCACACGCGGTTCACGATGACGCGGGCGGTGAGCGGGTTGTCTTTGCTGGTGATCTTCTGTGCGAGCTCGAGACGGCCCGAGCCATTCGTGAATTTCTCGCCGCCGAACATCGTGAGCCACGCCCGCGGCGCGGGATCACCCTGGCGGGCGGGATTGCCGCGCATGTAGATGCGCACGTCGTTCGGCTTTGGCTTGTCGAGCATCACCATGGCACGCGGCGGTGCGCCAGGATGGGTGGCGTCGAGCTTGTTGCGCTCGTTTTTGATGCGCACGACGGTTTCGAGGTCTTTGCGGGTGAAGAAGGCATCCGCGCCCTCCACCGGCACGGCCATGGGCGAGAGCTTGTCCTGCATGAGCTGGCGCACGGGCTCCAGCTTGCCATCGAGAATGATCTTCGCGTAAACACCGGCGACGTCCTTCATCGACTTCGGCGCGGCTTTGGTGAACTCCGCGGCGATCTCCGGCGTGCAACCGCTCTCGGGCTTCGTGAGCTCCTGCGCGATGCTGGCGGCCTTCGCGGCAAATTCGCCCGCAGGCAGCTTTGCAAAGCGGTTCCACGCGATCAACGCGGCGTGCGGCTTCGCAGTGAGTGCGTAACGCTTCAAGAAGTCACGCCATTTGTCGGCCACCTTGTCACGCAGCTTTGCCTGACCGGCTTTGCCGTTGAAAACGGTGCGGTCGGTGATGTCCATGACCTCCTGCGCAAAGACGAGGTATTCCGCGAGGCGCTCCGGTTTGCGGAACTCGTCATAGACCTGCTTTTTGTAGTCGAGCTCCTTCGCGTTGATGACGGCAATCTTCGCGTCGTAGTCCTTCGCATCAGCTTCGTTGGCGGCTTTGCCGATGATCGGCATCGCCGTCTCCTCGGGCTCGTCGCTGCTGCTGATGATGCTGTAGATCGCGTAGTAGTCGCGGCTCGGGATGGGATCGAATTTGTGATCGTGGCAGCGTGCGCAGGCGACGGTGAGCCCGAGCAGGCCGCGGCCGATCACATCGATACGGTCGTCGTTGATGAGCAGGCGATCGTTGATGAAGCGCTCACCGACATTGTAGAGCCCGAGCGCGGCAAGGTGCGGCGAATTCGGCGTCGCGGCCGTGATGCGGTCCGCCGCGAGCTGGTAGCTGACGAACTGATCATACGGCATGTCGTCGTTGAAGGCCTTTACCACCCAGTCGCGGTAGGTGTAGGCATACGGGTAGAAGTTCGAGCGCCCGGCCACCTGGTAGCCGTTCGTGTCCGCGTAGCGCACGACATCGAGCCACACGCGGGCCCAGCGTTCGCCGTAGGCGGGGTTGGAGAGGAGGCTGGAAATCAGATCGGTCGGATTGGCCTGATCGGACTGATCTTTGGTGGGCGGAAGGCCGGTCAGCGTGAGATAAAGGCGGCGTGTCAAAGTGCGGTTGTCGGCCTTCGGAGCAAAGTCGAGGCCTGCTGCCTTCAATTTGGCGCCGACGAGCTCGTCGATGCTTTTGGAACGGTCCGCCTTCACCGGCTGAAACGCCCAATGCTGCTTCGGATCGGCCTTCTCGCTGTGCGCGGCGGCCACGGCGGCCTCTTTGGGCCAGGGGAGGCCCATCGTGATCCATTTATCCAACGCGGCGACCTCGATGGCGGTGAGCTTGTCGCCCTTTTTCGGCATCGGTTCAACGCCGGTGGCATGGGTGACGGCCTTGATGAGCTTGCTGGCGCTCGGATTGCCGGGCTCGACGACCTTGCCGTAGTCGCTGCCGCGGATCACGGCGTCACGCGAGTCGAGGCGCAGGCCGTTCTGGTGCTTCGAGGCACCGTGGCAGTCGTAGCAGCGCTCGGCGAGCACGGGGCGCACGTTTTTCTCGAAGAACTCGATCTGCTCCGGCGGAAAGGCTGTGTCCGCCGCCGCGACGAGCGACGTGGCGACAGCGAAGCTGCCCAAAACAAGCGAGGGAAACTGGAGGCGTGGGGTCATGTGGGGGTTCTGGCGGTCCGGCGGGTATCACCGAACCTCCATGAGAGCAAACGCCAGGCCACCGGATGATTTTACACCAGCATCAGGGCCGGATTCTCGACCAGCTTCCGCAGTTCCGCGAGGAAGGTGGCGGCGACAGCGCCATCGACGACGCGGTGGTCGCCGCTGAGGCCGACCCACATGCGCTGACCGGCCACGATTTGACCTTTGTCGTTCACGACGGGCACGTTGCGGATGCTGCCGATGGCCACGATGGCGGCCTGCGGCGGATTGATGATGGCGGCGAACTGGTCGATGCCGTACGCACCGAGATTTGAGACGGTGATCGTGCCGCCAGCGAAGTCATCAGGGCTGAGCTTCTTGTTCTTGGCCTTGCCGGCGAGGTCTTTGACGCTCTGGCTGATTTCGAGCAGCGTCTTTTTCTCGGCCTGCTTGATGACCGGCGTGACGAGGCCGTCATCGATGGCGATGGCGACGCTGAGGCCGACGGATTTGAATTTCACGATGGCATCGCCATCCCAAGCGGCGTTGATGGCGGGCTGAGCCTGGGCGGCGCGGATGACGGACTTGAGGATGAAGTCGTTGACGGTGTATTTGTTGCCGCCGGTCTTCTCGTTCGTGGCGTTCAAGTGGGCGCGGAACTCCATGAGCGGTCCGGCATCGACTTCCATCTGGAGATAGAAGTGCGGGATCTGCGTCTTCGAGGCCAGCAGGCGCTCGGCGATGATGTTGCGCATCGTGGAGGTGGCGACGCGTTCGTCCTCGGCGCCAAAGGTCGGGCGGATGGCTGGGGTGGCGGCCAAACGGGCTCCAGCACCGCCTGCAGGGGCGTTTTCGACATCAGCACGAACGACACGTCCGCCGGGGCCAGTGCCGATGAGGGCGTTCAGATCGACTCCGCGCTCAGCGGCGATCTTTTTGGCCAAAGGAGAGGCTTTCACACGCAGCGCGGCAGCAGCGGCGGCGGCGCGGGATTTGTGCTGCGGAGCCTGTGGGAGACGCGGACCGGCCGCAGAGGCCTTCGAGGCACTGGCGGCGGGTTTTTTCTCAGCGGCCGGTGCAGGAGCAGCGGCGGCCTGGGCCTTGGCGATGAGCTCGTCGAGGTTTGCCGGAGCGGCTTCGTCGTCTTCGAGCAAAACGGCCAGCGGGGCGTTCAGGGGCACTTTTTGCCCGGCCTGGACGATGACTTTGTGCAGCACGCCTTCAAAGGGGCTGGCGTATTCCATGGTGGCCTTGTCGGTCTCGATGTCCGCGATGGCTTTGCCGACGGCGATCTTGTCCCCCTCTTTGACCGTCCATTTGGCGAGGGTTCCCTCGGTCATGGTGTCACTGAGTTTGGGCATTTCGATGAATTTGGGCATGGGAAAGGGGGGATTTGGAGCGGCCATCTATGGGCGCAGGAGGGCTGGAATCAATGACGAATGCCGAATGAGGAATGCCGAATCAGAATTTAGTCAGGGCTTCACCCGCGGTGTCGGATTCTCGACGTGACCGGCGTCGCGTTGGGCGGTGCCGCGGGTTTCGTTGTCGCCGAGGGTTTGGCGGGCGGTTTGGGCGAATTTTTGGAGGCGCTGGACGATTTCGGGGTGCGCGGC
>JBJONJ010000640.1:0-5969 GCA_046051905.1 Verrucomicrobiota bacterium | reverse complement strand
TCAACGGCCAGAACACCACGCAGGGCGGCACGCACATCGCCGCCTTCCGCGAGGCCATTGTCCAGGAGTGCCGTGAGTTCTTCAAAAAGCAGTATGAGCCTGCCGACGTTCGCGGCAGCCTCATCGCCGCCGTCAGCGTGAAGGTGCAGGAGCCTGTCTTCGAATCCCAGACCAAGACCAAGCTCGGCAGCACGCACATGGAGCCGGAGGGCCGCAATCTGCGCACGCACATCCTCAACACCGTCGTCACCCAGCTCGACAACTTCCTGCACAAGCACGCCGATGTCGCCAAGGCGCTGCAGGAGAAGATCAACTCGAACGAAAAGGAGCGCAAAGAGATCAGCGGCATCCAGAAGGCCGCCCGCGAAAACGCCCGCAAGGCCAAGGTCTGCAACAAGAAGCTTCGCGACTGCCGCATCCACTTCGACACGAAGGACAAGCGTCGCGACGACAGCACGCTCTTCATCACCGAGGGCGACAGCGCCTCCGGCAGCATCACGAAGAGCCGCGATGTCGAGACGCAGGGCGTTTTCTCCCTTCGCGGCAAGCCGCTCAACTGCTTCGGCCTCACGCGGAAGATCGTGTATGAAAACGAGGAGTTTTATCTGCTCGCGAACGCCCTCCAGATCGAGGAAGACCTCGAAGAACTGCGCTACAACCGCATCGTTCTGGCCACCGATGCCGATGTGGATGGCATGCACATCCGCCTGCTGATGATCACCTTCTTCCTGCAGTTCTTCCCCGAGCTCGTCCGCAAGGGCCATCTCTACATCCTGCAGACGCCGCTCTTCCGCGTGCGGAACAAGAAGGATACCTTCTACTGCTACAGCGACGAGGAACGCCAGCGCGCCATCCACATCTGCGGCAAAAACGCCGAGATCACCCGCTTCAAAGGCCTCGGTGAAATCTCGCCGGACGAGTTCAAGCACTTCATCGGCCCCAACATGCGCCTGGAGCCTGTCACCATCCGCGACCACGCTTTGGACGAGCAGGGCAACCCGATCCCCAGCGAGCACAAGAGCGTGAAGGAGTTCCTCACCTTCTACATGGGCAAAAACACGCCCGAGCGCCAGATGTACATCGTGGACAACCTCCGCGTGGAGAAGGAGCTCGAGTTCAATGACAAGCCCGAACCCGCTGCTGAACCTGAGTTCAAGCTCGCGGCCTGATTCCTGCCTGCCGCGAATGTGGCAAATCGGATAGTCTTGTGTGGATCATGCATCTTGCCGTGGCAGGGGGCTGCCGCTAGCCTTGCCGTGCCATGTCTGACACCCTCGCCAACCGCCGTTTTGTCACCGCCGCTGAAAAAGTGGACTTTCTCTCGCCCTGGACCCTCGAAGAGTGGCTCTGCCGCGGCGACATCGTGAACAACGAGCACCTCATGATGGTGCGGGCCAACATGGAGCCGGGCCGCAGCCATCCCTTTCACTCGCACCCGACTCGCGAGGAGCTCATCTACATCATCTCCGGCAAGGCCGAGCAATGGGTGGGCAAGCAAAAGAAGCTCCTTGGCCCCGGTGACATGGCCTTCATCCCGATGGGCGAAGTCCATGGCACCTGGAACGCGGGTGATGAGATGCTCGTCTTCCTCGCCATCCTCTCCCCGGCCAAGGCGGACGAACCGGGCCTCGTCGATCACAGTGAGGAAGAACCGTGGAAGTCGCTGCGGGAAGCGTGATCGCCTCCTGATCCATCATCCGGCCATTGTTTGATTACTGCAGCGTCTCCACTCGCATCCACGTCGGCTCACCACGGACGCATTTCAGGCCGCGCAGGGCATTGAGAGCTTGTTTCATATCGCCCACTTTCGCGTCGTGGACCATGAGCACGAGGGAGGTCTCACCGGTGGTGGACTCGAGGTCCTCCGGCTGGAGCACGCTGGAGATGCCGATGCCGCGCTGGCCGAGTTCGGTGGCGACTTGAGCCAACACGCCGGGCACGTCATCGACGGTGAGGCGGAGGTAATGATGCGAGACGGTGTCATCGACAGGCTTCGATTTGCCGTAGAGACCATGCGGCACGAAGCCGCTGTGGCGTGCGCCATGCATGATGACGGCGGCGGCTTCACACAGATCGCTGATGACGCTGCTGCTGGTCGGGTCCTGGCCGGCGCCGCGACCGTAGAAGAGCGTCTCGCCCACGATGTCGCCATTCACGAGCACGGCATTGAAGCTGCCGCTCACGCTGGCGAGCACATGACTCAGCGGCACGAGTGTGGGCTGGGTGCGCACCTCGACGAGGCCGTTTTCATCCGCCCGGATGACGGAGAGCAGCTTGATGGTGTAGCCCAGGCGCTCGGCGAATTTGAAGTCGGTGATGCTCACGCGGTCCACGCCTTCGACGCAAATCTTGTCGGGATGAATCCAGAAGCCGTAGCTCAGGCTGGCGAGGATGATGGCCTTGTGCGCGGCATCCCAGCCGCTGACATCGAGATAGGGATCAGCCTCGGCAAAGCCTTTGTCCTGTGCCTCCTGCAAGGCGTCGGCATAGCTCAAGCCCGCCTGGCTCATGCGGGTGAGGATGTAGTTGCAGGTGCCGTTGATGATGCCGTGGATGGAGCGGATGTGATTCCCCACGAGGCCTTCCTGGAGCACCTGGATGATCGGAATACCGCCCGCCACCGCCGCCTCGAAGTAAATCGGCACGCCGCATTGCTCCGCGAGCGCGAAAAGCTCCTGCCCGCGCTCGGCGAGAAGGGCCTTGTTGCCGGTGACGACGATTTTCTTCGCCCGCAGAGCTGCGCAGACCATGTCGTAGGCCGTGGTGGTGCCGCCGATCAACTCGACGATCACGGGGATGGCCGGGTCGTTGACGAGCTCCTGCCAGTCGGTGGTCAAAATCGCGTCCGGCACCTCCACATCGCGCTTCCGTTTCAGATCACGCACAGCCACGCGGGCCACGCGGATGTCGGCCCCGGTGCGCTGGGTGATGAGGGCGCGGTTTTTCTCCAGGTTCTTGTAAACCCCCGCGCCGACGTTTCCGAGGCCGGCGAGGCCGACTTGGATGACGCGGGGGGAGCTGGTGGGAGACATGACAGAAGGCGGTTCGAGGTTAATAAAGGGCGCAAGCAATGGCGGAGGCCCTTTCAAAGCGCAACTGCGAAGGCTCGTCCCCGGCAGATCATCCGGCTTTGCGATGCTGACGATAAGGCATTCCGATTTGCCCCGGCGGGTGGCCCCGCTAGCTAATGGCCCTGCCCATGTCCTCCACCCGCGATCTCATCACCTCTCCCGCCGACTTGAAGCCCACCACCGCCTGGTCGGAGACTGTCTGGGCCTACACGAGCGAGGAGCAGCTCGCTGATCACAGCGCCAAGGCCCGACTGTGCGTGGCCACGCTGCTGCCGTTCAAGGACAAGCAGCCAGACTGGGAGGGCTTCAACAAGAGCGTGCGCTGGATGCAGCAATGCGCGGCGCACTACGGCGTCGAGATCGTCTTCGTGCTCAATGCGGACACGGGCTACATCTTCGACCTCAGCAACGAACTCTACGCCGAGGTGCTGCGCCGCTTCCGTGCGGAGTTTCCGCAGCAGCGCTTCATCGCCGGTGTCACCGCCCGCGGAGCGGAGAAGGACACCGCCTTCAAAGCCGAGCGCTACCTGCCGCTGCTCGACATTGCCCAGTCGCACGACAACTGCGAGGTGATGATCATGACCTCCCGCCTGCTGAATGTGCTGGAGTCTGAGCCGCGTCGCGATGCCTACTTCCAGATCGCGGAGCACTGCACGCATCCGGCCATCGCGCATGCGCTGGAGCCTTCTTTTGTGCCGTGGGCCACGCCGTTTGATCCCTGGCTCTTCCACCAGATCGCCCTGCATCCGAAGTATGTCGGCGGCAAGGTCAGCACGCTCGACGAGCCACACTTCCACTACTGGGCGGCCATGTGCAAAGACCAGAAGCTGCCCTTCTCGCCGCACAGTGGTGATGATTACGGCATCGCCTCCGCCATCAAGATGGGCCTGCCATTGCTCATCGGTGCCGGTGTCACTGCCTGCCCGCTCATTTGCGCTGCCAAAGACATGTGGCTGCTCGATTCGGTGGCGGACAAGAAATTCAAAACCGGCACCGGACGCTTCGACACGCGGGTGTACAAGGTCTTCGAGGCCTTCCAATCGTTCGAGGATCTCGTCTTCCGCCTCGATGACCGAATGAGTGCCTCGCCCTACAAGCACAGCACCGCGCATGTGCTGCACCAGCTCGGTCTCATTGACGCTCCGGAGTCACATCCCGACTGCAAGGACCTCCGCGGCGCCGACGAGGCGCAGCGCATGACCGAGGCCCTGCGTCGTCCCCGCCGTGTGGCGGAAAAGCTTGGCATTCCCTTCTTCGGCGGACGTTAATCTAGCATGCATATTCCTTCCTTGATCGCAGCGAAGCGCGACGGCGCGGTGCTCACGCGTGAGGAGATCCATGCCGTCATCGAGCTTTTCACGAAGGGCGACATGCCGGACTACCAGATGAGCGCCCTGGCGATGGCCATCTACTTCCGCGGCATGACGGCGGAGGAAACGGCCGCGCTCACCGAGGCCATGCTGCACAGCGGCAGTACGCTCGAATGGCCCGCCCATGCGCCGCTGCGCATCGACAAGCATTCCACTGGCGGCATTGGCGACAAGACCTCGCTCATCATCGCGCCGCTGCTGGCCTGCGATGGGGCCTGGGTGCCGATGATCTCCGGTCGCGGCCTCGGCATCACGGGCGGCACCTTGGACAAGCTGGAGTCGATTCCCGGCTTTCGCACGCGGCTCGACGAGGCGGAGATTCATCGCGTGATCGAAAAGACCGGCTGCGTGCTCATCGGTCAGACGGAGAGCATTTGCCCTGCGGACAAAAAGCTCTACTCGCTGCGGGATGTGACCGGCACGGTGCCCAGCATCCCGCTCATCACCGCGAGCATCCTGAGCAAAAAACTCGCCGAAGGTCTCGACCGCCTCATTCTCGATGTGAAGCACGGCACCGGTGCCTTCATGCGCAGCTACGACGAGGCGAATGCGCTGGCGCAAAGCATGGTGAGCACGGCCAAAGTGCTCGGATTGAAGGCAAGCGTGCACATCAATGCCATGAACGAACCGACCGGCCATGCCGCGGGCAATGCGCTGGAGGTCATCGAAGCCGTCGAATGCTTGCGGGGCAGGGGACCGGCTGATTTGGAGGAGATTTGCCTGAATCTTGCCGGAGCCGTGTCGATCTCCTCGCGGGCTCATTTGAGGCAGTTTCTGCATGATGGCTCCGCGTGGCGAAAGTTTCAGCAGATCGTCGAGGCACAGGGCGGTGATGTGTCGAAGCTCGAAAAGCTCGCACAGGTGCATCGAGCCCCGGTGATCCGCGAAGTGCGGGCCGAAAGCTCGGGCGTGCTGCGCCGCATGGATGCGTATCAAACCGGTCTCGCCGTGCTGAACCTCGGTGCAGGCCGTTCGAAGGCCAGTGACCCGGTCGATTTTGCCGTGGGCTGCGATCAGATCGCCAAAACGGGCACGGAAGTGCAGGTGGGGCAGGTGCTGGCCCGCATTCACGCTCGCAGCGAATCGGCCGCGGAGGCCGCGGAGCACACGATGCGGGAGGGCATCACGATTGAATGAGCTGACCATGGACTCGCGCAGCCTTCACGACCTCACCTTTGACCAGATGGAAGCCCTGCTCACCAGCGAGGGGCTGCGTCCGCTGCATGCGAAGACGCTCTGGAACACGCTGCAATACCGCTCGCTCGCCGATCCGCTCTCGCGTGAAGATCTGGCCCCGCCGCTGCGTCGATGGCTGGAGGCCGCGCTGGGTTCCGGCGCGTGGAAGCTCGATGTGCCGCCGCTGAATCTCGATGTGCCCAGCGGCGATGGTTTGACGCGGAAATCGCTATTGAAGCTTGCTGACAACCAGGAGATCGAAACGGTCATCATGGGCTACGACGGCCGTCACACGGCCTGCATCAGCACGCAGGCCGGTTGCGCCATGGGCTGTGTCTTTTGTGCCAACGGT
>JBJONJ010000639.1:0-4058 GCA_046051905.1 Verrucomicrobiota bacterium | reverse complement strand
TGCTGTCGTCAAAGGCGCCGGGGTAGAACATGACGCACTCGCTGAGGCACTCGACGACGCTGAAGCCGTCGTGGTTGATGGCACGGGTGAAGATCTCCTCCATGTGCTTCACCTGCGCGGCATGCGTGCGGGCGATGAAGGTGGCTCCGCTGGCGAGGAGCTGCTTCATCGGGTTGATCGGGCGGTCGATGGCGCCGGTGGGATCGGTCTTCGATTTACGGCCGATGGGCGTGGTGGGACTCGTCTGGTTCTTCGTCAGGCCATAGACGAAGTTGTCCATGATGATGTAGGTGAGCTTGATGTTCTTGCGGGCGGCGTGGTTGAGGTGGTTGCCGCCGATGGAGAAGCCGTCGCCATCACCGCCGAAGACGAACACATGCACATCCGGACGACTGAGGCTGACGCCGGTGGCGAGGGGCAGCGCACGGCCATGGATGAAGTGCAGGCTGTGCGTGTTCATGAAGTAAGGAAAGCGCGAGGAGCAGCCGATGCCCGCCACGACGACGATCTTCTCCTGCGGAATTTGCAGCTTCTCCAGCACCCGGTAGAACATGGCCAGCACCGCAAAGTCACCACAGCCCGGGCACCACGTCGGGTGATCGGCGGTGAGAGCCTTTTTGGTCACTTTTTCAACAACGGGAGCAGAAGGGGCAGCGGCAGAAGGCTCCAAGGTGGCAGCGGACATGGTCGGTGGTTGGTTGGATTGGTAACAACCATGCTAAACGAAGAAAACCCAGCCGGTCAATCGGCAGGAAATGCCTCCTTTCCTCACTTCAACGCCGCCTCGATGGCGGAAAGGAGGTCGCCTGATTCAGGTTCGGCATCGGAGCCGAAGCGCTGGATGAGCTTGCCATCCTTGCCGACGAGGAATTTTTCGAAGTTCCAGCCGACCTCGCCGCCGCCCTGGGTGAGGAGGGCATAGAGCGGGTGTTTGGCATCGCCCTTGATGGTGACCTTGGAGGTCATCGGGAAGGTGACGTTGTATTTGCTGCTGCAGAAGGTCTGGATGGTTTTTTCGTCGCCAGGCTCCTGGCCGCCGAAGTCGTTGCAGGGCACGCCGAGCACCACGAGCCCCTTCGCGGCCATTTTTTCGCTCAGGGCTTGTAGGCCCGCATACTGCCCGGTGTAGCCGCACTCGGAGGCCACGTTGACGATGAGCACGGCTTTGCCCGCGTAGGTTTTGAGAGCGAGATCTTTGCCGTCGATGTCCTTCATCGTGAGGTGGTGGATGGAATCGGCGGCAAGGGTGGAGAGCGTCATGACGAGGAGGGCGAGGAGGGTTTTCATGGTGGAAGGTGGGCGAGGGTTAAAGTTCGACCGTCTGCTTGAACGTGGCGACTTCGATCTTGGATTCAGGATGGCGTATCTGGAGATCGGTTTGCAGGAGGGCGGAGCGTTCTGGCTCGCCGTGGACGAGGAAGACCTGCTTTTTCGGGCCGGTGACCTTGTCGAACCATTGCAGCAGCTCGTCGTGATCTGCGTGACCGGAGAAGGAGTCGAGCGTCTCGATCTCGGCGTTCACTTCAAACTCCTCGCCGAGGATGTGGACGCGTTTGTGACCTTCACGCAGCCTCCAGCCGAGGGTGTTTTCCGCGCAGTAGCCGACGAAGAGGATGATGTTCTTCGGATTGCTGACGTTGTTGCGCAGGTGGTTGAGGATGCGCCCGCTCTCCGCCATTCCGGAGGCGGAGATGATAACGGCGGAACCTTTGAGCCGGTTGAGCTTTTTCGAGTCATCGACGGTGCGGATGAGCTGGAGGCCCTCAAAGCCGAAGGGATCGTTGCGCATGAAAACGGCATCGCGCAGCTCGGGGCGAAGGTCGTCGATGTGCAGGCGGAAGATCTCCGTGGCCCGCACGGCGAGCGGGCTGTCCACATACGTCGGGATCTCCGCGATGGTGTTGTGATGGCGCATGCGGTCGATGGCGCAGAGCAGTTGCTGCGTTCTTTCGACGGCAAAGGCGGGGATGATCAGCTTGCCACGCTTTTGCGAGGTGCGGCGGATGATGGCGGCGAGGTGCTCGTCCGCCACCGAGGCCAGCTCATGACGCCGACCGCCATAGGTGCTCTCCATGATGACATGGTCCACGTTTTCACAAGGCTCGGCGCTATTGAGCAACTCGTTGCCGGGCCGGCCGATGTCACCGGAGAAAAGCAGGCGAGATTTGCGGCCCGTCGCACGGTCGTCGATGTCGAGCACGACCTGCGCGGAGCCGAGCACGTGGCCGGCATCAATGAAGGTGAGCCTCACGCCATCGGCGATGGGCAGCGGGCGATGATAGGAGACGGTGACGAACTGCCGCATGCACTTTTCCGCGTCCACGACGGTGTAGCTGGGCTCCAGTTCGGCCTCACCGTCGTGGCGGTGCTTGTTCAGCCACAGGATGTCGTTCACATGAATGTGAGCCGCATCTGGCAGCATGATGCTGCACAGGTCCCGTGTTGCCGGTGTGGCGTAGATGTTGCCGCCGAAGCCCAGCTTGCCCAGGTGCGGCAGGGCACCGCAGTGGTCGATGTGAGCATGGGAGAGCACGACGAGGTCGATGGCCTTCGGGTCAAAGGGGAAGTGCTTGTTCCGCTCGATGGTGTCCTTGCGGCGACCCTGATAAAGCCCGCAATCGAGCAGGATGCGCTGGCCGTTGACTTCGAGGAGATGCTTCGAGCCGGTGGTGGTGCCGGCGGCACCGCAGAAGGAGATTTTCATCGCAGGAAAGACGCCGGGGGCTGAACGAGTGCAAGCGCCTTGTCCACCGCCGCATTCACGCCGGGTCCACCTTCTTGCCACGCCTCATGAGCCAGGCAAACGGTTCCCAAAGCTGACCGAGGAAGCCCTTCGGCATGGGCTCGCAGATGCCGAAATTTTCCGGGTAACGGCCACGTGGCATGTAAAAGGTGCCGAAGAGGATGTCCCACAGCGGTAGCAGCCCGGCGAAGTTCTTGTCCCACGCTTCCCGCTCACGCGAGTGATGCCAGCGGTGAAAGACGGGCGTGGCGATGACATAGCGCAGCGGGCCGAAGTCCCAATTCACATTCGCATGAATGAAGATGGCGAAGAAAGTGAGCACGGGCGCGGTGCTCAGCGTCACCAACGGATTGAAGCCCATGAGCAGCAGCGGCACCGCTTGCGAGAGCTTGTTCACCAGTTCATTCACCGGATGCACCCGCACACTGCCGAGCCAATCGAGATCCTCGGAGGAATGATGCACCGCGTGAAAAGGCCACCACCTACCGCGATGAAAAAGCCGGTGCGTCCAGTAACCGGCGAAATCTCCGATCACATAGATCTCGATGGCTTGCAGCCACACCGGCTGGCGGCTCAGCGGACCAAATCCCGCATACAGACCCGCTTTAAAAGTCTCCGCAGGCACCACCTGTGTGATGACAAGAATCGCGGCAGGGAAAAACAGCAGCAAGCGAATGAGCGGCTTCGTGAACAGACCCGTGGCGAAGAGGTAAATGACATCCGTGAACCACCCGCGACGGATCACTGGCTGCACACGGTTTCTCCCACGCCCAGCGAGGCGCTCGATGATGAAAAAGATCACGGACAGGATGAGCAGCGCCGCTGCCGTGCCGAGGAGAGTCTTGTTGTTTTTCATGGGAGGAAGCGGCTGGAACCGCGCCCGGCGATAATGGTTTCCACTATGCCGCGTTTGCGGTCATCCCGGACAATTCATGCCGTATGCGCCCACAATATCGGATCAGCCAGCATCGGACATCATGGCGTTGTCAACCTTCAACAACCAAACGCGCCATGAACACCACCACCGCTCCCCTCAATGCTCGTCAACGCTTTATCCAGAACCTCGCCCAAAGCGAGCTGTTCCAGCATTACCAAAAGGCGTTCAACACCCTCACCAGCCTGCCGCTGTGCCTTGAGACCGCTCCTGAGGACTGCCACTACGAAGGCGTGATCACCCGCACGGGTGTCGCTGGTGTGGTGGAAACCAAGGTTCCAGTGAAAGTCGGTAAAAACGTCATCGCCCTCATGCTCACCGGTGCCGTCCGCCTCCAACCCGCGAATGCGGACACCTTTGCCCCGGTCGCCAAGGCCCTTC
>JBJONJ010000638.1:0-3046 GCA_046051905.1 Verrucomicrobiota bacterium | reverse complement strand
CGAAGCGACGATCGAGATGCAGGTGTCAATGCAGCCTGGCGACAACTTCCGTGCCGCTATAGCTCTTGATGCTGCTGACTTCTCAACCATCCAAGTTACATCACCAGGAGGCAGCGGCTTTCTAAAACCGAATAGTGAAGTGCCCCAAGGCTTCAAAGGTGGCGTGTCAGATATGCTGACCGTTTGGAGGTCGCTAAGTCTGGAGTTCGATACAATGGCCGCGACGCCAACAGGTAATTTCCCGCCCGACCGTCAATCCGTCGCGGGACTCCAGTGGCCCACATCTAGCCAAGTGATCGTCGCAGCGTTGGGAGTTCCTGACGATTTCTACAAGAGCGGCATTGCGTTTGTGGGGGGGAGCCAGCTTTCCATCTCCACCAACGCTCCTTCAGCGCTCACGTTCTCTGCGGCTGTTGATGAAGCAACCCAAGCGCAAATGACGAATCATGCGTTCACCATCGTTGATGATGACGGACGTGGTTTGCCCGCTGATTACTCGCCGATGCTTCCTCGTCAGTTGCCGATCACGGATCGGCTGAGAGCACGGTTCGTGACTGCATACATTGAGTTAAAGGATGTCGGCAGTTTGAACACTGCAACCGAAGTCCCGTTCGAGGCCAATGCGGTTCCTGCATTATTCACCTCAATGGATGATGCAAGAAACGTCGAGGATAGCGATGGATATTGGAATCACCTGATCATTGCAGCATATCAACCCCTTGAGGGCGATGACGGCGACCCTAATTCGGAAGAACGTGTCTTGGGATCGACAAATCCGTGGACTCAAAAAAGGTCTGGAATCTTTTTGGAAACAATCAGAGATCAATACACTCACGGACTAAATTTGACGAGCAGTCCAGCCGGTCAGGTTCTATATCAGAATTTGTTCCGGCGCGATGTCGAAGGAACCATTGCGCATGAAACAGCCCATGCCCCTTCCAGCTTCTTTGATGACGACCATGCGGAGGGAGGGTTGATCGGTGCAGGCGCGGTAGAGATTGACGAAAAGGTGTTTGAGCCAGTGACCATCAGGCGGTTCAGAAATACTCTGTCATGGGGGGTGCAGCCATGATTCATTCGCTCCAACGCCTGCGCTGGCTTTGTGCTCTGGTCCCTCTAATGACAACTGCTCAAGTCGTGCCATCGAATCAGGAGAATCCAACTCCTGAGCAGCTTGCGGCCTTTGAGAAATTGATGAACAGGACTTCGCCCATGCAAGTCGCGATCAAGCAAACAAGAGTTTTCTTGGAGCTTTACCAGCAGGAGCAGGGCAAGTGGCCGGAGTCATGGGCAGCGGTCGAGAACAAGTTTGGAGCTGAAATTTGGGAATCCCCCGAGGTCCGCCAGAACTTCACCAAGTCGTTCGTGCTGTTGCGGGGAATGGCTGGGCATATCAAGACACGCGAGGAAGGCGAATATGATTCGACCATGATGATGGTGATGGCTTCGCCCATCGAGCGCAAACTCAGCCAGGACAAGCGTGAGCTTGGCCGCTGGGCAGTCTGGAAAACATTCCGAGGGCAGATCGTAACTCGATGGCACCCAGAGCAAGAGATCACATCCTTTAGCGCATGGCCCGAGGTGCAATCGGCTATTGGCGAGCACATCAAGAGCGTTGGCAGGGCCGACGACCCCGCCCCATTCCCTCAACAAACACAGGCAACCTTAACGCAGCCTTCAGCGTCGAAGAAAACAGCCGAAGCAAAACCGACACTATCGACAGCGAGCGAAGAACCCGCTTCATCGACTCCGTGGAGCATCATCGCTGTCTTGATCGTAGCGGCAACTGGCCTGCTGTGGTTGCTGGTGAAGAAGCGCAAGTGATCGGCCTGCAACGTCGTGGGTGCCAACTCCAGCGCTTCGCAAAGCTCGCGACTCCGCCCATTGCCCACCACCGACAAGCTCCGCCCTCTCCAACCCTCACCGCAAGGAAGTGTGGCGCTTTCCATATCGCGCCAGCTCCGCACCAGCTTCAATGAACGCACCGCCGTTCAGTGTGGCTCGTGCAACTCGCCAGCTCCGCACCCTGTGCGGTAACTACGACACAATGCGGAGTAATGCGCACCAGTCCGCCACCCGCTCAAAGCAGCGGGACCCGGCGGCCAGGTGTGCGCTCGCAAAGCCTCGCCGCATTACACGCCATTGTGTGTAGTTACCTCCTTCCCTTTGGAGTGTCGGCTACGTTCGGCCCCCGCCTCACTCTGCCGCGTCATGGCTCAGGCCGCATGGCCGTCAGGCGCGCCTCCCTGATGCATGAGCGGCATCAAGAGCAGAACCGGCCAGGAATGAAGTCATCACCACGCCACTTTGCATCTTGAAGGACGAAGGGGCTGCTCCACTTTGAGCGCCCCTCTCATGTTCAAAAAACGCCGCTGGCTCAAGATTATGCTGCTCATCGCCCTCGCGGGTGTTTTGGCCGTGTACATGGCTGGCGAGGTGTTTTACAACCTGAACAGCAACCTCGTCTTCCTCGCGGTGCGGGAGGCGGAGAGCAAAGCCCTCAAGATTCGTCTCAAACGCGGTGCCTGGAAATCACCCACCGACCTCACGCCCGCGGATCTCGCAGCCGCCTTGATCGAACGGCATGCGGAGCCCGGCCTGCGCTGGGCCTCGCTGCATGTGCAGCGTGACGCGGGCCTACGGGCAGGCATGGTGCAGAAGCTTTTCGGGGCCCAGGTGCATGTGGTAACGATCTCACCGGATCGGTTCGACTTCATGACGACGTTCCAGCCGCGTTTCGCCGTCACCACGGCGCGTGAGCGCATGAACTCGGAGAATCTGTGGTTCTCCATCACCTCGAATTTCCGCTACCCGAGCGGCAAACCGATGGGCTGGGTGTATCACGACGGCATCCGGCACAACACGCCGTTTGGCGACTGGAGCGGCTGTTTCTTTGTGAAGGGCGGCAGGCCCTACTTTGGACCCAAATCGCTTGAGGTGGAGGTGCAGGGGCCGATTCAAGAAGGCTCGCAGGTGTATCCGGCGGTGATGAAGAACCACACCATCTTCTCCTACGTCGAGATGAAACCGGACGAGTTCTTCGACG
>JBJONJ010000637.1:0-6826 GCA_046051905.1 Verrucomicrobiota bacterium | reverse complement strand
GCGCTTCACCGCGTGCGGGAAGAAGTCACCCAAGGACGGGGGCATCCTAGCGCTAGCATGCAGTGGTGAATGGCGTTCGAGCGGCAAAAGGCCACATGCGAGAACCGCGGCAATGATAGCGCCCGCCCCAGCGACCGCACAGCGCGGATCTCCGCCTAGCTCATCAAGGAGCATGGCATCCCGCCAGCTAGGTGGTCCCGCACATGCACTGGTGCATCATTTGCCATGACGAACGTCGCAATCTCGGTCACAACAAGTAGCAGGTGTTTCTGGCGACGGTGGAAGGGTATCGGTGAGAGATTGGGAATGCGTGAGAAGTGAAGACAGGGGGACCTGAATGACCGTGGTGACGGCATTAACGGGCGGGAGGAGGAAGCGGGCGAGGGTGGCTATTTCCTCGGGCGAACCTTGATTTCCACGCGGCGGTTCATGCCCTGCTGCTCCACGGTTCCATTCACATCGACGATGGGCTTTGATTTGCCCATGCCAACGGCGCGGATGCGATCATCACCCAGCCCGAGAGATTCCTGGAGCCACAACACGACCGCCTGAGCGCGGCGCATGCTGAGAGCGAGATTGAATTCCTCGCCACCAAAGCTGTCGGTGTGGCCTTCGATGATGAAGAGCGACTCGGGGTTCTTTTGGATGAGAAAGCCGAGCTTCATGAGGCTGAGGCGGGCGCCTTCGGCGAGCTGGTCGCTGCCATACTCGAAGAGCAAATCGGTGGGCATCAAAATGGGCGCGGTGCTGCCGCCGACCTTGCCACCGCCATTGCCACTGAGGAGTTCATCGAGGTTGCTGAAGCCTTTCACCTTGGCGCTGGCCGCTGTGGCTGTGCCCTGGCTCTTGACGGCATCGAGCAAGCCAGTGTCCAGCTCGCCACCCGGGCCGGGATCGAGGGCGCCGGAGTCGAGCAGCATTTGTTTTTCGGAGACGGGCTTCATCAGCACCTCACGCTTCACACTGGCCATTTCGGCAGCGAGATCCGGCGTGGACATGCTCTGCGGTGCGGCAAGCAGTTTGGCCAGCTCGCTGGTTTGCGGTGCCCCAGGGTTTCCATCGCCGGGATCGTTCTTGCGGATGAAATTGGTGATCTCCTTCACGTTCGGCGTGAGGTCGATCTCTTGATTGGGTGCCAGCTCCTGGAGCTTGTCGATCATGTCGAGGTTCGGCTCGAAAGCCTTCACATCCGGCAGGTTGCCGGTCGTGGGCGCCACTGTTTCCGGAATGTGCTGGATGGCTTGCTGCTCGCGGAGAAGCTTTTCCGAAATGCGCACGCGTTCCGCCAGCTTGCGCGGCACCGGCTTGTCGTTCGCCGCTAGACCGAGCGTGTCAAAGCCCACATACAACGCCATGTGAAACACCACGCTAAGGATCAGCGCGAACATCACCCACCATTTCAGCGCCCAGTCCTCACGCGAACGATACACGGCACGCGGAGCGGTGGTCCATTCGGGCGGATGAGTGAGGGCGGCCATACGGCAGGAAAGCGGGTTTGTGGCGGAAATTATCACGCGATGCCGGGAATGCACGCCCCAAGTCGGAAATCCATTGGGACTCGAAGGAGTGGTAGAGCATTGGAGTGGTGAAAGCCCCATCACTCCAATGCTCCATCACTCCAAGACTCCAGATTCCGTTCCGAAAATAGACCGTGAAATCGCTGGCTCGGCCTTCGTATCCTCCTCGCACACACCACCCACTCCATGAACCGCCGCGTCTTCCTCACCACCACCGTGTCCACCGCCGCCGCCTCATTGCTCGCCCCCGCCAGCAGCCATGCCGCCATCGACTTGACGCAGACTCCGCTGCCCTATGCTCCCGAGGCGCTCGAGCCGCACATCGATGCCGTGACGATGGGAATTCACCACGGCAAGCACCACGCCGCTTATGTCAAAAACCTCGGCGATGCCCTCAAAGCCGCCAGCGTTTCTCAAACCGATCCCGTGGCGATCATCTCGGATCTGTCCGCCGTGCCCGAGGCCCAGCGCATGCTGGTGCGCAACAACGGCGGCGGTCATGTGAACCACACCTGGTTCTGGAACTGGATGGCACCGGCCGGCAGCGGCCCGAAAGGCCCCGATGGCCAGCTCGGCGAGGCGATCCAGAGCACCTTTGGCAGCATCGACGACTTCAAAAAAATCTTCGGCGAGGCTGGCACCAAACGCTTCGGCTCCGGCTGGGCTTGGCTCATCGTCACCAAGGACAGTAAATTGAAAGTTACCTCGACGCCCAATCAGGACAACCCGCTGATGAAAGGCATCGTCGAGGAGGAAAACCTCGGCACGCCCATTCTCGGCGTCGATGTCTGGGAGCACGCCTACTACTTGAAGTATCAAAACAAGCGCCCGGACTACATCGCCGCCTGGTGGAATGTGGTGAACTGGAAGCAGGTGGCCGAGTTGCACCAAGCGGCGGTAAAAGGCTGAAGCTCAAACAATGGCGAATGCAGAATGACGAAAGAAGTCCGAATGCTGCGCCCAAAGCAAAGGCACCTGCCACCTACACGAAGCGGCTGCGGCATTCGGATTTCGTCATTCCTTCGTCATTCGGAAATTTGCCATTCGTCATTCCCACCCCGCACTTACCCCTGACTCCTCCTTCACGCCCATGACCGGTCTCATCGAAGTAAAGCTCACGGAATTGAACCAGCTCTTCAATTCCATGGACCCTTCGCCCTTCCATGAGCGGGACCTGGATCATGACGCGGAGGAGTTTATTGTCAGTTGGGCCCAGGAGCATCCGAAGCAGCATGAGTTGAAGCTCGTGGTGCATCTCGCCCAACGGCCGGAAGGCATCGCGGATCCGCAAAAGCTCACGCAGGAGTCCATCGAGCACTACTTTGATTACCGTGCCCAAATGATCCTGCGTGATCTGAAGCGCCTCATGCGGGAAGGTCGCGTCTCCCTGCTCATCGGGCTCATCTTCCTTGCTGCGTGCCAGATGACCGCCACACTGCTCACGCCTTCGGCGTCCCAATGGCAGACGGTGACCCGTGAAGGCCTCACCATCATTGGCTGGGTGGCGATGTGGAAGCCGCTCGAAATCTATCTCTATCGCTGGTGGCCGCTCCTTGCCCTCCGTCGTCTCTATCAAAAGCTCGCTCAAATGCCCGTCGAGGTCCGCTGCGCCGCCTGATCCACCCATTTGCCATTCTCAGTTCCCCCATCTCCTCACCATGAAAAAACTGCTCATCGCCCTCACTCTCCTATCCACTGCCACCTTCGCCGCCGATCCAGTGAAGCACGTCCAATCCGCCGAAGCCGGCACGATCATCGCCGAAGGCAAAACCGTCATCGTCGATGTACGCACGGCGGACGAGTTCAAAGGAGGCCACATCAAAGGGGCGAAGAACATCGACGTCATGTCTGATGACTTCGAGGCGCAACTCGCCAAGCTCGACAAGAGCCAGCCCACCCTCGTCCACTGCCAGGCGGGCGGCCGCAGCTCCCGCGCTCTCAAAACCTTCGAAAAGCTCGGCTTCACCCAGGTCATCCACCTCGACGATGGCTTTGGCGGCTGGCAGGCAGCCGGAAAACCCGTTGAGAAATAGGTGCGGCACCTTCTGGTCCACCCTGAGAATTCCAGAAAATCAAACTATGAACCATCGGCGCGACGAGGCATAAAATTCGCCTCACTTTTTGTGAAACGGAAACGCCTCTCCCTCGTTTAACGCAGCCTCAAGCGCAGGCTTTGCTCTCCAAAACCCCCGCGCCGAACTCACAACCCAACATAGATACACCGAAATGAAAGCACTCACCACCACCCTCGCTCTCCTCGCCATCGCCGGCTTTGTCAACGCCGCTGAAGGCGACGCCAAGAAGCCCGAAGCCGGTAAGAAGAAGGCCCCACCAAGCCCTGAGGCCATGATGAAGAACCTCGACAAGGACGGCAACGGCTCCATCTCTAAGGAAGAGTTCCTCGCCTCCCCTCAGGCCAAGAAAGACAGCGCCAAGGCTGAGGAGCGCTTCGGCAAGATGGACAAGGACAAGAACGGCTCCCTGTCCCTCGAAGAACTGACCCCCAAGAAAAAGAAATAATCTTCCGGCCCTCCAGGCTGTTCACGCCGCGTTCGTCTCAGCGAGCGCGGCGTTTTTCGTGCCCTCATCTCACGCCACCCACTCAAAAAAGCCCATCGCCTCCAGCTCGGCACGCAGTCGATCTTTTTGCTCGCTGCTCAATACCGCATTCGGCAGCCTCGGCGGCCCCACCGCCACGCCTAGCATCTCCATCACGGCCTTCGCCGCGCCCATGTAGCCATAGCTCACCAGCGTGCTGATGATGCGTAGCCCGCGAAACTGCTCCTCACGAGCCGCGGCCAGATCATTTCTGGCAAACGCCTCCATCAGGCGAAAGTAAACCGGCGCGGCAAAATTAAACCCGCTACCCACCGCCCCCTTCGCCCCCATCGCCAAAGCCCCCAGCATGTGCTCGTCAAAACCAAACGGCACATCCCACGCCCCCTCATCTGCTCGCAGGCAGTATTGATAAGCCATCAGATCCGAGTTCGTGAATTTGATGCCCGCGAGATTCGGAATACGATCCTTCGCCTGACGCAAAAACTCCGGCATCGACTGGTTGAGACCCGTCAGCACCGGGATGTCGTAATAATAAAACGGCGTCTCAGGAGCCGCCGCGGCGATCTGCCCCATCGTCTCCACCAGCATGCCCACATCGCGAGGCTTGAAGTACATGGGTGCCAACGCCGCCACCGCATGCGCACCGAGATGCTCCGCCTGCTCCGCGAGATCTTTGGCATCCGAAAGGCAATTCGACCCCACATGCACGATCACCCGCATTGGCGTCCCTTTCACCACCGCCGTCCAGAATTTCGCCAGCAGATGCCTCTCTTCAAAAGTCAGCGAGTGACTCTCTCCCGTGCTGCCGCCGATAAAAACCTGCGTCACGCCCTTCGACAGGAGAAACGCCACCTGCTTCTCCAGCTCATCGAGATTCAACGAGCCATCCTCGTGAAAGGGTGTGTGTGTGGCAGTGACCAGACCGTGAAGGCGACGAGCATCAGAAAGATTCAGCATGCGGCGTGCATGACGCGGGGCCGCCCGCCTGGCAAACTCATTTCCCTATGCGTGGATTTTGGCTTGGCAGCGCTTCGCCGTAAAAAAAATCACCCTTATGGCGACGGCACAGATCATCCGCCTTCACATTGCGCCATCCGGCTCGTACTGCATAGGTCGATGCGGCCCGCATGCCGCGCATGCTAAAGGCGGCACCGGCTGGCAGCACACAATCCATTGCAATCCATTTGCGTTTAACTATCTCAAAGGCTCTTCGGCATCCAAGCCTCAAGTTTGCTCACCGCCGCCTTCGCGGAGCTGCTGACGGGTATGCCCCAAAAGTCGAAGAATAGGCCGAGATTCTTATTCGTGATCTTGGAATAGCGGATGAGGAACTGATCCCGAGCAGCCTCGTCACTGTCAGGCTCAGGACCGAATTCGGTGCTATCGAAGCTATGCAGATACTTGCGCCAGCTTTCCCAGCCGAATTCTTGGATGAGCTGGATGTAGGTCGTCAGAGCGAGGAAGGGATCGCTCTTCCAGGTCTGCCACTTGTCCTTCGCGGCTTTGATCTTCTTGATGTGGTCTTTGCGTGATTCCTCGGTGATGCCGCCGTGGCCGATGAGCCAGTCTTTTTTCAGCACGGCCTCGTAGCAGTACATGCCGATAACGTTGTTCGTAACCTCACCGCTGCCGTCAAAGGTGTAGGTGCCGCGTTGGTGGTTGTGGCCGATTTCGTGATAAAAGCCCCAGCCGGGAAATTTCAGACGCGTGAGCGTTGTCATCTCTGGCGCGGCGCTCGTTGGAATCATGATGGGATAGCCGCTATGCATGTAGCCGGCGCTGATTTGCACATCAGCGACGATGCGCTCGGGCCGCTTGCGCTCGGTGGCTTGGTTGGTGATCTCATCCTGCGCCTCGACAACGGCTTTCCAGAAAGCCATAAGCTCGGTGGGGTTGTTGATGGCCTGCGCGACCTCGCGCGGGAAGCTGATGATCATCTTGTCGCACGCCATCTCCGCCCACGGCGCGGGGCGTTGGCGGATTTCTTTCCACTTGGCGTCGTCATCTTTGCCGAGCACGAAGAGCGGCGCGGCGATGGCGCCTTTGATGGCGGCGGTGAAGGGCTCGTTGTCCTTCGCACGGCCAGGCACCTCGATGTAGATGAGACCACCGAAAGCAGACACGGTGGTCGTCGTGGTGGTGGCCAAAGTATCGCTGCGGGTGATGTCGGGAGCGCGTTCCCATTTGTCGAGATGGTAAAGCGTGTCGCTGTGGCAGCCGATGCGCACAGCGTAGCCTTTGTCCGCGTATTTTTCCGGAATGGTGACCGTGATCGGCTCGCTGGCGACGGCGTAAAGACCGGTGCTCGTCCAGCCGGGGATGCTCGGCGTGATGGCGATCTCACCACCGGTGCGCGGCGCGTTCTCAGGTGCCTTGCCGGGGAATTCGACGTGCGCGGGATGCGCCTTAATGCCTTCCGCACTCATGAGGCGGAGCATGCGGGTCTCCATGCCGAGACGCAGACGTGCGGCAGCGTGCTGGGCATCGATAAGCGGTGCTTGGGCCGTGGGAACCGGCACATCGCTGCCCGCATTGCCAAGCGCGGCGGCGACGGCATTCTTCAAATTGCTGCGGTCCGGCGGTTGCGCGGCCATGGCAATTTGAATGGCGTTCATACCCTGTTTCATCTGCTCAGGCGTGAGCGCGGAGCCGCCCTCGCGCTGCTTTTTGATCGCCGTGATGGCCTCGGAGGCATTCATGAAGGCCGGAAGCTCCACGCGGGCTTCAAACGAGCGCAGTTGATCAAAAGC
>JBJONJ010000636.1:0-2869 GCA_046051905.1 Verrucomicrobiota bacterium | reverse complement strand
GTGCCTGGATCAGGCCCGTGGCAGTGAAAGCACGCGTCCGCGAGGATAGGGCGGATGTCCTTGTTGAACTCGACACCTGCAAAGACGGCGGCGGGCACGAGTAGGGTGGTTGAGAGGGTTTTGAGCATGATATGAAAGTGCTGGGGGCCGGTATGATTGTGCTAACGCGTTTTGGGCAGGATTTTTTGCGGTGAAATTAGCTCTCTTTGCCACCGATGTGGGTGTCAAACCATCGCGCTGCGCAGGGTCTGTCGCTCGGCTTCCGGCAGACTGCTAACTCCGCATCGGCCATAGGAGCGTCCAGAAGCGGGGGCACGGTTTGATCACCGCGTACGAGATGGGAGACGAGGCGCTGGAGGCGCTCGCGTCGCAAAGGCAGGGGAAGGGGAACTGGCGTGGTATGGAAATGGCCTTGGGGGAGACTCTTGTGCTTACGGGGGGGCGAATCGGTATCTCCATAGATGACATCGTGCCGCTGTCGGCAAAAGATGTGTCGGATTGTGAGGCCCCCGTGCGACCGAGGTCGGTGCTTCCGCGGCGTCACGTGCATGATTCGGTGGCTTATCGGGCGTCGGCGCGCATGCCGTGGCTGAGAAGACTGGCAGACATGGGCAGGCGTTTCAGGAAGCAGGGATGGGATCCTGTTTCGAGCGGCGTTTTGCAGGCATGGAATTTCCACTGGATTTCATGCCTTAACCCGCCAGAATCCACGTCCCTCATCCGTTCCGTATAGTCCACCACCCCCCCATATACAACCACACGCCCTCCGACCATGTCTGACAGCTCCCACGCCCCCCAATGCTGCTCCAATCTTGCCCCGGCTTACGCCCACCTGCTTCTGCGTCTGTGGGTCGGGATGCGCCTGTTCATGGCTGGTCTGGATAAATTCCGCTGGGGCAATGGTGAGACCACTACCTTCAGCTTCTCGAACTACACCGAGCTGAAAGCCCCGCCGATCGCCAAGCTGATGGCTTCCAACAGTTTCCTGCCTGAGGCCATGTGCAATGGCTTCGCCAACTCCATCGGCTACATCCTCCTCGCCGTGGGCGTGTGGACCGCCTTGGGCATCTTCACGGAACTCGGCCTCTTCGCTGCGGGCGCGGTCTTCCTCATGCTCGGCTTTGGTCTCGCCTGCCTTCCGGACGACACGGAACTCGTCGGCAACATCGGCGTGTCCGTCGCCATCGTGGCCCTCGCGCTCATGACCGCCCACGCGAAGAAATTTTCCCTCGACGGTATTCTGGGCGGCAAAAAGAAGGCCGAATAAGCCTCCAGCGTGCCGCCAAGCGCGACACATCCTCGTTTCAACCTTCACGCGACATCCCGCATGAGCACGACATCCGCCCCCCTTTCCCGTTTCCTTGACCGCAGGGGTTTCCTGCGCACCACCGCCCTCACCGGCAGTGCCATCCACCTCGCCACCAGCAAATCCGCCATCGCCCAGGAGACCGCCGCAGGCCGCACCATCAAGTGCGCCCTCGTCGGCTGCGGCGCCCAGGGCAACGCCCTCCGCACCGCCTCCAAGGATGTCCCCGGCATCCAGTGGGTGGCCATGTGTGACATCTGGAAATTTTCCGTCGCCAAGACCCGCGGCGGCTTCCTCGGTGAAAACAAGCACCAGATTGATGGCGAGGTGAAGATCTACGACGACGTCGAGGCCATGCTCGAAAAGCAGCCCGACATCGAAGCGGTCTTCATCGCCACGCCGGATTTCCTTCACGCCCCGCTCTCCCGTCTTTGTCTGTCCAAGGGTAAGCATGTGTACTGCGAAAAAATGATGTCGAACAGCATCGAAGGTGCCCTCGACATGGCCAAGGCTGGCAAGGAGTATCCGAACCAGGTCTTCCAGATCGGCCATCAGCGCCACTCGAACCCGCGCTACATCAACCTGCGAGAGAACATCATCAAGAAGAACGTCCTCGGCCGTGTCACCCACTGCTATGCACAGTGGAATCGCGGAGTCTCGGGCTCTCAGCCGCAGGACGCGGTGAAGGGTTACGACATCCCCAACGACGTACTGAACAAGTACGGCTACGGGAACATCTTCGAGTTCCGCAACTGGCGTTACTTTGCCAAGTATGGCGGCGGCCCTCTCTCCGATCTCGGAGCCCACCAGATCGACATGTTCAATTGGATGTACGAGGCCAACCCCGTGTCCGTCATCGCCACCGGCGCAATCGATTACTACGACGGCAAGGACGGTCGTCCGAAGTATGAGCTGCCGGACAACATGATGTGCATCTATGAGTTCAACACACCGGCCGGTGTACTTCGTGCCTACTACCAGGTGCTTACCACCACCGGTTCCCAAGGTGCCTACGAAAAGCACATGGGTGTGAACGGCACCGCCATCATCTCCGAACTCGACACCAACGGTAACCAGCTCTACGCCGAGCCCGGCAACGCTTGGGACGAGATCGCCCTCGGCAGCAATCCGCCGATCGTGAAGCCGCAAGACAAGGCCAAGAACAAGTTCTGGGAGCATCCGCGTGACTGGGAGAAGCCCAAGCCGCCATCCTATGGAGCGGTCAGCATGGCCGACGTCCGCGAGTCCAAGGCGCTGTCCCAGTGGGACCTTGCCGTGAAGCTCCAGCGCAAGCCGCACAGCCCGCATGTGCAGAACTTCATCGAAGCCGTGCAACAGAAAAAGCCCTCCCACCTTACCTGCCCGGTGGACATGGCCTACAAGTCCTGCGTCACCGTCCTCAAGGCCTACGAGGCTGCCAAGACTGGTGCCAAGTACATGTTCAAGCCCGAAGACTTTGCCGTCTAAGCTCTTCGATAGCGGTCATTCTGAATTCGTCATTCCCCTCCCACCCCCCTAATGAAAAACACACTGCACCTCCTCGGCGGCCTCACGCTCGCCCTC
>JBJONJ010000635.1:0-3723 GCA_046051905.1 Verrucomicrobiota bacterium | reverse complement strand
GCGGGGTAAGTGCGTTTGGCGGGTGCTTCGGCCACATTGCCGAGCGGTCGGTCGCTGGACACGATCCACGCGAGCAGGTCGGCTTTGTCCTTTGCGGAGAGAGAACAATCATTGACCCAGGGGTTCGTCTTGGCGTCTTTGTCCAACGCAGCGAACCACGGCGGCATGGTGCCTTCGGAAATAACGCGCTTGATGACCTTGGCGCGGTCTTTTACCTCCTCGATGTCGTCGAGCGCGAAGGGCGCGATGCCACCATCGCGATGGCAGGTGACGCAGTTCTGCTGAAGGATGCGGGCGACATCGCGATGGTAGGTGACGGGAGATGCGGCGAGCTTAGGTTCGCTGCCGAGATCGAGTTCGCAACCCGGCGCGGCTGTCGCGGTAATGTGCGGTGATTCGTTCTTCAAGAACGCGGCGATGGCATCATGCAGGTAGCGATGCTTCGGCGCATCAAGGTTATAGTTGATGCCATATTGATCATCGAAGGCACCGCGATAGACCAGCGTGCGTGTGGCATCGAGCAGAAAGACCTCCGTGGTGGTGCGGGCCTGAAGCGCGGCGGTGAGTGTCTTCTCTTTGTCATGGACGTAGGGCGAGGTGAGGCTGTGCTCGGCGAGCTGCGCTTTGATTTCCTCCGCTGTCTCGCTGGCAAAGGGATTCACCAGCAGCATCACGAGGCCTTTGCCTGCGAGTTCCTTTTCCAACTTCGCCACGCTGGAGATGTAGCGCTTGCTCACCGGGCAGGTGGCGCTGGTCATGATGATGACGATACCTTTGCTGCTCTTCAACTCGCTCAAACGATGCGCCTTGCCCGCGAGATCCGTGAACGGCGCATCCACGATCATGCGCCCGATGCCGACATCGCCCGGCTTGAGAATCTCCGGCCCACTGGTGACCTTCTTCACGTCCTCGGGTGTGATCGCTGGCGCTGCCGATGGCATCCCGCGACCGCCGCCCGCGCCGCCGCGTGCCACGATCTTCTTCACCATCGCCAGTTCCTCGGCGTCGATCACGCCATCGGCATTCGAGTCCACGCGATTGAACCACTGCGCCCCGGCGGATTCCTCGCGGGTGATCTTGCCATCCGCATTCACGTCGAACTGCTTCACCATCGCGTCGATCTGGCTGACAGCGGGTGAAGGCGGCGGCGTGGTGCCCGGAGTCGTGGTCGGTGACGTTTTGCCGGAGACCTTGTTGTATTCGTCCAGCGAGATCGCGCCGTCCTTGTCGAGATCGAAACGGGCAAAGGCCTGCGTGTTCGCCAGTTCGTCATTGGTCACTTTGCCGTCGCTGTTTTTGTCGTAGCCGGAGAAAACCGCATCGGCTGGAGCAGTCAGCGTTTCCGTCGGTTTCGGCGGCATCGTGGGTGTCGTCGGCTTCGGCGTCGTGCCGCCAGTGACCGAGTTGTATTCCTCCAGCGTGATGCTGCCGTCCTTGTTCACATCAAAGCGCTCAAACGCCTGCGCATTTGGCAGTTCCTCCGAGGTGACTTTGCCATCGCTGTTCTTGTCAAAGCGCTGGAATACGCCGCCACCGGGCGATTGAGCGGAGGCGATGGAGAAGCCCGCGAGGGCGATGAGGAGAGTGAGGGTCGTTTTCATCAAAATGATCGGCGTGAAGTTTCAAAGGGTTGTTCCGCGAGAGGGCAAAAGGTGGACAACTTTCTCACATCCCACAGAAGGCTGGCGGTTACATCCGAGTGATGAATCATTTGGTGCCTCTCCGATTGCGGTAGTAGGTCTGCACCTCTTCCAGCGTCGCAAAGCCGTCTTTGTTTGCATCCACGGCATCGAAGAGGTCTTTCTGCGGATACTCCTCGCGCGTGAGTTTGCCGTCGTTGTCCTTGTCAGCGGTCTTGAGAGCCTCTGCGACGCGATTGCCAGCTTTGGCGGTGCCTTTCTTGGGAGTAGTTGCGGTTTGCGTGCGGGCATCCTGGCGCTTCCACTGCGCGGGTTTCATGCCCTTCTCCCATTCGGCGAACTTGGCGGCGAGTTCGTCGAACTTCACGACTTCTTTCGCCGCGAGGTCGGTGGTTTCACTGAGGTCGGTCTTGAGATTGAAAAGTTCGGCACTGCCACTGCGGCCTTCCTGCACGAGTTTCCAATCACCCATGCGAATCGCCTTCTGCGTGCCTGCACGCCAGCAGAGGTAGTCGTGCGGTGCTCCGGGACTCTCGGCGTTGAGGAACGGCAGCAGATTCACGCCATCGAGCGGTTTATCCTCGGGAATGGCGATGCCACTCGCGGCGAGCGCTGTCGCATGGCAATCAAAGCCCATCACGGGCTGCGTGTAAGTGCCGCCCGCTTTCACCTTGGCCTTCCACTGCATGAGAAACGGCACGCGGATGCCGCCTTCGTAGAACTGCGCCTTCTGGCCGCGCAGCGGGTCGTTTCGCGAGGTCGTCTGCGTCGTAGGGCCGCCGTTGTCGCTGTAAAAGAAGATAAGCGTGTTCTCCTCCTGGCCGAGTTCGCGCACCTTCGCCAGCACCCGGCCCACGGCGGCATCGAGTCCGCTCAACATACCGCCATACGTCCGCCGCTTTTCATCCGCGATGCCAGTGAGCGCCGCTGAATACGGGTTCTCATCCATCGGCGAATGCACCGCATTGAAAGCGAAGTAGAGGAAGAACGGCTTAGCCGGGTTCTGGATTGGTGGTTCTTCGTTTTTGGTTCCCTGACTGCGCTCAATGAAACGCACCGCCTCATCGGCGAACTCGTTGGTGAGATACTTCGTCGTCGTCACCGACTCGCCGTTGCGGATGACCGGGTCGTTGTCCGTCTTTCCCGGCAGATACGTCCGCGCGCCGCTGAGAAAGCCGAAGTGGTAATCGAACCCTCTTTCATGCGGACGCAGCCCCTCTTTGAAGCCGATGTGCCATTTGCCAATCATGCCCGTGGAGTAACCAGCGCCCTTGAGCTTCTCCGCCAGCGTCGGAATCTCGCGTGGCAGGCCAAAGTTATCTGCCGCATACTTCTCCGGCCCCGAGTTCGCCTCAAATCCAAAGCGATGCTGATACATCCCGCTCATCAGCCCCGCCCGCGACGGCGAGCACACGCAATGCGTCGCGTAGCCATCCGTGAAGCGCACGCCGTTCTTCGCGATGCTGTCGATGTTCGGCGTGGGGATGTCTTTGCAGCCATTCGCGCCGACGTCCGCATACCCGAGGTCGTCGGCGAGGAAGATGATGATGTTCGGCAAAGTGGCTGCGGCTTTAGCCGCAGGAGATTCGGCTAAAGCCGAAACCACATTCATCATGCAGAATGACGAAACGAAGATGAGTGAGAGGAGGCGCTTCATGGAGGTGCTTTTCAGTTCGGTGTGGCCTCGCCGTGCGGGTAACGGTAGTCAGCCTTGGGGTCGGTGGAGACTTGCTTGGTGGTGCCGTCGGCGAGGGTGTGGAGGAAGAGCTTGCGGTCGGCGTGATAGACGATGGATTTGCCGTCCTGGGTCCAGCGCGGGTAGTCGAACCAGACCTGCTTGCGCTCCTCGTTGGCGAAGGGTTTGGCGTTGGTGATGGTGCGGGCCTTCACATCGAAGTCGGCGATATAGAGGATGCGTCCGGGGTTGGGATTGGTTTTGCCGGGATGGTAGTCGAAGCAGATTTTTGTTTCGTCGGGCGAGATGCTGACGCGGTCGAGAATGCCGGTCTTAGCGAGTTCGCACTCGACGCGCTCGAACTTCGGCTCGCCACCGGGATTGGGCGTCATGAGGAAGTGGCCGAAA
>JBJONJ010000634.1:0-3289 GCA_046051905.1 Verrucomicrobiota bacterium | reverse complement strand
TCACCATGGGCATGCAGACAGGGCGGTGGGATCTCACCATGGTTACGCGGTTTGCGGCTGTGGTCGAGGATGACGGACTGATAGAGGTCGCGGAGCTCTTCGGGGGACATGGCGGGAGATTACGAGAAGAATTTCCGAGCGGATTCGAGCACCTCACTAAGGCGGTCGATCTCCTGCGTGGTGTTGTAGAGATAGAAGCTGGCGCGGGTGCTGCCGGGGACTTTGAAGCGCTTCATCAAGGGCTGTGTGCAGTGATGACCACCGCGCATGGCGATACCGTAGGTGTTTGCCCATTCGACGAGGTCGTGCGGGTGGGCGAAGTCACAATGGAAGGCGACAAGCGAGCCGCGTGGGCCGGATGTGGGGCCAAGGATGCGGAGGCCTTCGATGGAGCCGAGTTTTTTGAGGGCGTGTGCGGCAAGATCGAGGCCGTGCTGCTCGATGTTTTGCAGCCCGATGGCTTCGAGGTAGTCGATGGCGGCGGCGAGGCCGATGGCTCCGGCGATGTCAGGTGTTCCGGCTTCAAAGCGGGCGGGCGGGGCTTTGTAGGTACAGCTGTCGAGGGTGACGGTGAGAATCATTTCTCCACCGCCATGCCACGGAGGCATGTTTTCGAGGACGGCCATACGGCCGTAGAGCACGCCGATGCCTGTAGGAGCGCAGATTTTATGTCCGGAGAAGGCGAGGAAGTCGCAGCCGATGTCCTGCACGCTGATAGGGATATGTCCGGCGCTCTGCGCCGCATCGACGAAGGTGGAGGCCCCCACGGCCTTGGCCTTGGCGCACATCTCGCGGACAGGGTTGATGGTGCCGAGGGAGTTGGAGATGTGGACGAGGGCAAGCAGCTTGACCTGGGGCGTGAGGAGTTTCTCAAAGGCCTCCTGATCAAGGGTGCCGTCGTCGAGCACGGGGATATGTTTAAGCGTGGCACCGGTTCGCTGGGCCGCGAGCTGCCAAGGCACGAGATCGCTGTGATGCTCCATTCCGGTGGTGAGGATGACATCACCGGGCTTCAAGTTGGCGCCGCACCAAGCATAGGCTACGAGGTTGACACCTTCGGTGGTGCCACGGGTGAAGACGATCTCATTCTCCGACGCAGCGGAGATGAAGCGGGCGACGGTGCGACGGGCAGCCTCAAAGGCATCGGTGGCCCGCATGCTGAGGGCGTGGAGGGCGCGGTGGACGTTGGCGTTGTCACTCTCGTAGTAGCGGGTGAGAGTGTCGATCACAGCGCGGGGTTTTTGCGAGGACGCTGCGCTGTCGAGGTAGATGAGCGGTTGCCCGTCCACCTCCTGCTTGAGGATGGGGAAGTCGTCTCGGATGCGCTGCCAGTCCATGGGGCGTGGTAAATCAGCGGTTGGCGATGTTTTCGACCGCGATGCGGCGCGGAAGGGATGACCGTCCTTCGTAGGAGGGGGCGTTTTGGATGCGGCCGGCACGCGTTTCAACGTCAGCCCCCGATTTGCCCCCCTGGCTTTCAACGAGCAGAAAAGGCCACAGGCGCAGGGCGGCATTGATGGCGGTGCTGAACAACTGGCAACCGCTCAACCCAAGGCAGGCGAACAAGAGCAGGGCAAGGCGGAGGACGGCTTTCATGGAAGAGGATCGGCCGTTACCACGCGGTGCGGGGCTTTGCAAGATGGCTCAAAAGCGCTCCACGGTGGCTCCACGACCGATGCCGCGGTATTGGAAGCCGAAATCCGCGGCAGCGGCGGGGTCGATGAGGTTACGGCCATCAAAGATAAGCGGGGTGCGCATCACCTCACGAAGCTGGGCAAGGTCGATGGCGGCGAACTCCGGCCATTCGGTGGCGATGATGAGCGCCTCCGAATCGGCCGCGGCTTCGAGCGGGGATTTGGCAAACTGCACCTTGGAGGCAATCGGGAGCTCGCCCGCCTTATCCATGGCCTTCGGGTCAAAGACGGTGACTTCTGCCCCCTCGGCCACGATGGCCTCGACGAGGCGGATGGCGAGGGATGAACGAACGTCGTCGGTATTCGGCTTGAAGCTGAGGCCCCAGACGGCGAGCTTTTTCTCCTTCAGCACCCACAGGGCCTCGCGGATGCCGTCGAGGAAGCGTTTGAACTGGCGATCATTGATACGCTGGACCTCCTCCAGCAAGCCGAACGGGGTGCCGAGCTGGCGGGCAATGGCGATGAAAGCGGCAATGTCTTTGGGGAAGCAGGAACCGCCGTAGCCGAGACCGGCATTGAGGAAGGCCCGGCCGATGCGCTTGTCAGTGCCGATGCCCTCGGTGACCTTGATGACGTCCGCACCCGCGGCCTCGCAGATCTCGGAAAGCGCGTTGGCGTAGCTGATCTTGAGGGCGAGGAAGGAGTTGGCGGCGTGCTTGATGAGCTCGGCGCTGTTGATGTCGGTGACGAGCACGGGGGCCACAAAGGGCTCGTAGATCTTTTGCATCAGCGCGAGGGCGCGGTCGCTATTCCCGCCGATGACAATGCGGTCTGGCTTCATGAGATCCTCCACAGCGCTTCCCTCGCGAAGAAACTCCGGGTTGCTGACGACGTCGAACTCGACGCCAGGCTTCGCATAGCGCCGGATGGTGTTGGCCACCCGCTCGCCGGTCTTCACTGGCACGGTGCTCTTGTCGACCACCACGCGGTAGCAGTCGAGATGCACGGCGATCTCACGGGCGACCTTCTCGATGAAACTGAGATCGACGCTGCCGTCCGGCTGCGGCGGGGTGGGCACGGCGATGAAGATGACCTCGCCATGCTCGACGCCCTCCTGCGTGGAACTAGTGAAGCGCAGCCGGCGGGCGGCGACATTCTTTTTGACGACGGACTCAAGCCCCGGCTCATAAATGGGAATCTCTCCGGCCAGCAGGGACTCGATCTTGCGCGGATTATTGTCCACGCAGCAAACCTGATGGCCGACTTCTGCAAAGCAGGCGCCCGTGGTGAGGCCGACATATCCCGAACCGATGATGGTGAGTTTCATGAGAGAAGCGATACGCTAAGAGCACGCTGCCTCCCGCTCAAGTCCTCGATTCAAACTTTATGAAACCAGCGGGGGTTAATTGCCGCCCTGGTTGCCGCCGACACCGGGGTTGAAATCGAAGTCAAAATTGAGCTGCGGAAGCTCCTTCAGTGTGAATCCGAGAAGAATGCCGTAGTCAGAGAATCCGTTGCGGTTGTCGCGCACGAGGGCGCCGATTGAGAAGAGCCAGCTACTGAAATCGCGTGTCAGGGCGTAGCTTTGGAATTCCAACGTTGCGTCGTCCGCTTCAAAGACATGAGTGGTGGAGAGTCCCCAGTTTTCTGTCAGC
>JBJONJ010000633.1:0-11674 GCA_046051905.1 Verrucomicrobiota bacterium | reverse complement strand
TACCGCCTCGAAAGCGAATACAACGCCCAGAGCCGCCTCGAGCAGCCACCCTACACCGTGTTGCGCTGGGTGCGCACGAAGGACGGCGGCACCATCGAGGACTTCGACATCCCGAGTGGCGTGACGACGGCGCAAGACGCCGAGAATCGCTGGGTGGTCTTCTTCAGCGATCAGTGGGCCATCAACTACTTCGAGCGTCGCAATCCCAACGCCGAGCTTTCGGAGATCCCGTGGGACGAGGTGGAGAAGACACCGGCGGCCTGACCTGAAAACCCCTCGACACCCCGACATTCGCCCCTATCCTCGAGCCCCTTCCATTCCCCCAATAGCCTCATGAGCAAGAAAATCGTCCTCGCCTACTCCGGTGGTCTCGACACCTCCGTTCTCCTTTCCTGGATCAAAGACACCTACCAGGCCGAAGTCATCGCTTTCTGCGCCAATGTGGGCCAGGACGACGAGTTGAAGGGGCTCAATGCCAAGGCCAAGAAGACCGGCGCGTCGAAAATCTACATTGACGACCTTCAGGAGGAGTTTGCCCGCGATTTCATCTACCCGATGATCCAGGCCGGGGCCATCTACGAGGGCCAGTACTTCCTCGGCACCTCCATCGCCCGCCCATTGATTGCCAAGCGCATGGTCGAAATCGCCAAGGCCGAGGGCGCCACCGCCATCGCCCACGGTGCCACCGGCAAAGGCAATGACCAGGTGCGCTTCGAGCTCACCGCCGCCGCCTTGGCTCCCGACATCGAAATCATCGCCCCGTGGCGTGACGAGCGCTTTCGCAACGAATTCCCCGGCCGCGCCGAGATGATCGCTTACTGCGAGGAGAAGAAAATCCCCGTGCAGGCCAGCGCGAAGAAGCCTTTCTCCATGGACCGCAATCTCCTGCACATCAGCTACGAGGCCGGCATCCTCGAAGATCCGTGGTTCGACGCCAGCGATCCGAAGTATGCAGACTACTTCAATGTGCTCTCCGTCTTCCCCGAAGCCGCTCCCGACAAGGCGGAGACCGTCATCCTGGAATTCAACAAAGGTGAATGCGTCGCCGTGAACGGCAAGGTGCTCAGCCCGCTCGGCGTGATGAAGCTCCTCAACAAGCTCGGTGGCAAGCACGGCGTTGGCCGCGTGGACATGGTGGAAAACCGCTTTGTCGGCATGAAGAGCCGCGGCGTGTATGAAACCCCCGGCGGCAGCATCTTGCACTTCGCCCACCGCCAGATCGAGTCCATCACCATGGATCGCGAGGTCATGCACCTGCGTGACAGCCTCATTCCGAAGTATGCGCAGCTTGTGTACAACGGCTTCTGGTATGCGCCGGAGCGTCTCGCCCTCCAGGCGCTGGTCACCGAGAGCCAGAAGAAGGTCAGCGGCACCGTCCGCCTGAAGCTCTACAAGGGCAACATCATCGCCGCCGGGCGCAAGAGCCCCTACAGCCTCTACAACCCGCAGATCGCCACCATGGAGGCAGATCCCACCAAGGCCTACAATCAGGACGACGCCACCGGCTTCATCCGCCTCAACGGCCTACGCCTCCGCACCGGTGCCATTCGCGACAAGAAGAAGTAAGCGCTTTCGATTTACCAAAGCCCGCCACGTCGAAAGACTGGGCGGGCTTTTTCGTCAAGCGGCCCTGTTCCTGCGGAACGGAGTTCATACCCTCACCCCCAGATCAGCCACACCGCCGCAAACGCGGTCATCCAGAACAGCATGGTCTCAAACAGCTTCTGCGGCAGCTTTTTCAGGATCCACCAGCCAAGGAACACGCCCAAGATCACACCGGGCATCAGTGTGAGGTTCGTCATCAGCGATTTTGCGTGGATGATGCCCAAGTCGGCGCTGAAGGGCACCTTGAAGAGGTTTACGAAGAGAAAGTAGCGGCTAAAGACGCCCAGGTGCTCCTTTTTCTCCAAATGCTGCGCCAGCAGGTAAACGGTCATCACCGGCCCCGCCGCATTTGCCAGCATGGTGACCACGCCCGCGAGGAAACCCATCGCCCAGGTGAAGCCCTTGTGCTCTGTCAGCACCAAAAAATCCTGCCGGCGCTTGTTCAGCAACCAATTAAACACCAACAACGCGATGATGATCCACCCGATCACGATGCGTGCCGCTGCGTTATCAAACGTCCCCAGCAACAACCAGCCCACGATCACCCCCGCGATGGCAGGCGGCAAAATTGGCAAAATGCGCCTCCACGTGCCACCTTTGCGGTTGATGAAGTAGCCCATGAAATCCGCCGCGATCAGCATGGGCAGGATGATCCCCACCGATTCCTTCGCCCCGAAGATCTTCGCCATCAAAACGACATTCAGCGTCGAAGTCCCCGAAAGCCCCGCCTTCGACATGCCGATGCACATCGACCCCAGCAACGCGAGCACGAGCATCCATGTATCCGCGGGTAAAAGGGTGTTATCGGTGAGCCAATGCATGCGCCGCAGCCTTTAGCGCACTCAAACGCCCCTGCCAGCCTCGCCTCAAAAAAAATCGTCCATATCGGCCACATCGAAACCGTCCCGCTCCTCTCGCGAAAAAAAGGCCGCCAGATCCCCCTTGGCGGCCTTAGCGGCCTTGGTCCGAGGTCCGTCTGCATGACCAGGATGCAAACGATCTTCTCCTGGCTATAGCTGCGCTTTTCATGGGATTATGGGCTCTCATGGTTCCGCAGCTGGAAGTGCATTTTACAACAATTCTCTCCTCAGGACGCGGGCCAATGCATATCGATCCCCATTCATGAAGTATGCAAGGGCATCGGGATGCGGTGAATGGATCACGGAAAGGCTTTTTCAAGAGCCGCCACATTGGCGTTCATGCCCCTGAGGAAGTCACCACCATCGGGTGCATTGCCGCAGGGATCGAAGACCACGCTTTTCAGGCCGATGGCATCGATTTTTGCAGCACTCTCCTTCGCGGGATCACCTTCCCAGAGCATCCACTTGGCTGGATGCTTCGCGAGAATCGCTTTGAGCTCCTCCATCGCCTTGTCATCCGGCACCGTTTCAGGCTCCCACAGCACGGCTTGAAGGTTCAAAGCATAGCGTCGTGCCAGGTAATGGTAAACGGGATGCGAGGCAACGAGCGGCGCATTGGCGAGGCGTTTGCCCACGGCGATCAATCGTGCGTCGAGGGCTTCGAGCTCGCTCTTCAGCGCGGCGAAGTTCTTCTCGGCATCGGGCGTGAACTTCGCCAGAGCCGTCTTCACAGCTTCGGCTTGCTGGACGGCTTGTGTGAGGTCGAGCCATGTCGTGAAGGCGGTGCCGCTGTGGCTGTGCTCGCCGCCGGGGCCGTGGCTGTGGGTGCTATCCGCTTTGATCTCAATGTATTGCGCTTTGAAGGCGGCGGAGGTGTCCACGAGTTTCGATTGCGGCAGCGTGACCTTCTCCGCCCACTTCGAGTAGGTGGCGCCATTCATGAGGATCACATCGGCGCTTTGGAATTTCGCGATGGCTGCATCATCGGGCTGCCAGAAGGCGGGATCTTCATCGCCAGGCGCGGGAAAGACGACCTCGACGGTGCTTCCACCGATGCGCTCCGCGAAATACTTGAGCGGATAATTGGCGACGAGGACTTGAGGCTTGCCGTTGGTGGCGGACGCGGTGCTCGTGGCGGATTCGCGACCACAAGAGGCGATCAGCAGGAGGGAGAGAAGGGCGAGTTTTTTCATGGGAACAGGGATCAGGGTGCCACGGGAGCATCAAACCAGCGGTTGTGCTCTTTGATGAGGTCGATGAGCCGCTCGACGGCTTCCTCCTCGGGGATGTTGAACTTCACAGCGGTCTTGCCGACGTAGAGATTGATCTTGCTGGGGGCTCCGCCGACGTAGCCGAAATCGGCATCCGCCATCTCACCGGGGCCATTCACGATGCAGCCCATGACGGCGATGCGCACGCCTTTGACGTGACCGGTGGCGGCGCGGATCTTCTGCGTGGTGGTTTGCAGATTGAAGAGAGTGCGGCCACAGCTCGGGCAGGCGACGTAATCGGTCTTGAAAATGCGCACGCCGGCGGCTTGCAGAATGTTGTAGCTGATGCGCAACGACTGGCCAGGTGCGGGCTCGCCATTGACGATGACGGCATCGCCGATGCCATCGCAAAGGAGCGAGCCGATGTGTGTGGCGGCGGTGAGGAGGTTCTCGGTGAAGTCATCGCCATCGGCTGGCTTCAGCGTGTCCTTGAGCAGGATGGGATGCTTCTTGTCGAGCTTCGCGGCGAGGAGGCGGTAGGCGGCGATGACACCAAGATTGAGGCCGTCATGCACGGTGACGAGTTTTGGCTCCACCGAGGCGTTCAGGGCCGAGATGGCCGCGTCGTTACGCGGATCGATCTCTGTGACGCCGCTGTCTTCGAGGACGATCTCCGGTTTGTAGTCGCCGAGCTTGTCCATCTTGTGGGCGACAGCATCCCATTTGGCCCGCGTGGTGAAAACAGGCACCGTTTCATGCCCGCCGAGCTTCACGCCCCCGATGGAGATGACCTGCGATTCACGGCGGACATAGTCAAACGGGTCGTAGCTGACTGGCGGTGCGTTTTCGATACGCTCATGGGTAGCGGGCGATGCCTCGTTGTAGGGCTTCACAAGCTGCTGGGCCACGGGGATCTCGAAAATGGCGTCTTCCGTCAAAGAGACACGCACGGTATCACCGATCCCATCGGCCAAAAGCGAGCCGATGCCGATGGCACTCTTGATGCGGCCGTCCTCGCCATCGCCCGCCTCGGTGACGCCGAGGTGGAGAGGATAGTTCCAATCGACACCTTGCTCATCCAGCTTGGCCACGAGAAGGCGATAAGCCTCGATCATGACCTTCGGATTGCTGGCCTTCATCGAGAACAGAAAGTTGTGAAAACCCTGCGCCCTGGCGATGCGGGCGAATTCGAGGGCGCTTTCCACCATGCCGAGCGGTGTGTCTCCCCAGCGGTTCATGATGCGATCGCTGAGCGAACCGTGGTTCGTGCCGATGCGCATGGCGCGGTTCAGTCGGATGCACTCCTTCACCAGGGGCACGAACTGCTCCTCCATATAGGCCACCTCGGCGGCGTATTCGTCGTCGGTGTATTCTTTGACGGCAAACTTCTTCTTGTCCGCGTAGTTGCCTGGGTTCACACGCACCTTCTCGACCCACTTCACGGCCTCCATGGCGGCGTCCGGCTTGAAATGAATGTCGGCCACGAGCGGCACATCGCAGCCGGCGGCGCGGATACCATCGCGAACGTGCTGGAGGTTTTCGGCAATGACACGCGTCTGCGCCGTGACTCGGACGATCTGGCAGCCAGCTTCGGCAAGCCCGAGTGCCTCCTTCACGCAGGCCTCAGCATCACGCGTGTCACTGGTGAGCATGCTTTGCACCACGATGGGGGCACCACCGCCGATTTGCACCTTGCCGACCATCACCGGGCGGGTTTCGCGGCGCTGGTAGTTGTACAAGTCGGGGCAATATCGGAGCACAGGGGAGGTCATGGAGACGCTAGCATGGCAAAACCGGCCCACTTGGCAATCAAAGCAATCATGGTTGTTCGTTGCACGGACGTCCCTCTCACGACACCATGGCGAAGGATGAAAATCTGCCATTTCTTGTTTGGTTGCCTTATACTTTGCCCGTCCGCCTTCGGTGCTGACGAGGCCTACCCTGAAATCGCTGCCTTTGCGAACCGGATCAAGGGCGTCACCTGGAGCCTGAAGGGCACTTTTGGACTCAAGGGACTGGAGTTTGACGGCAGAGATGTGCGTGAAGTGAAGAGCGGAGGGGCGAAGGGGAGCCCGTTTGAGTCCGCTTTTGTGGATGCGGGCGTGCTGCGGCTGAATTTTCGCGGGGCAAACACCGGGTGGTATTTCTTTAGCGACGATCTTCGCTTTGTGACACCCCTCACGGTGTCCGGCGAGGTGGCTTTCAAGCTGCCCGTCGGCCCGCAGACAAAAGCCGTGCGGGAGTTTCCGAAGGACATCATCGATGTGGTCTTCGAATCGGAGCCGGACGATCGGCAAATCCAGCCTGCAAAGCTCCGCTGGACGGGCGCGCATCTCGAACTGGCGAAGCAGAACACAGATAAAACTTGGCTCGTGGACAAGCTGACGCCTGTCGCCGCTGACCGCCGTGTCTTCGAGGTGGAGCAACATGGCCTGCTCATCTGGTTTGCCTTCTCACAGGACGGAAAGGAGGCCTGGTTGCTCCAGATCGAGAACATCTTCGGCGGCGAGCCCGCGGGCTCGCTGAAACCCGCCGTAGGCTTGGGCAGCATCACAGGACTCACTCCACAGCAAAATGAGCTGATCAGGCACATTGAACGCCTTCACGCTGCGGGTGACAGGAATCGTTCGCACACGCTGGCACGACATTTGAAGCGTCTGCTGGCAAAAAACGCCAATCTGCTCCAGCAGGTGGAGATGCGGCTGGCATCCCTGAAGTGACGCTTGCTTCCCCGGCGGCATGCGGCATCACTCCGGCTCCTTTTTCACTCCCTCGACCCACCATGATCAAGCTCACCGGCATCGCAGATGAAGCAGGCGCGTCCCTCGACGTGCAAATCCAGGCCCACCAGGAACTCGGCTGGGACAGCATCGAATCCCGCGGCGTCGAAATCGACGGCGTGAAGGGCAATTTGCATGAGATCCCAGACGCGGTCTTCGACAAGGTCGTGGCCCGTCTCGACGAGAAAGGCATGAAAGTGAGCGGTTTCGGCTCGCTGATCGGAAACTGGGCCAAGAAGATTACCGACGACTTTTCCATCACCGAGGCCGAAATCAGCCGCGCCATCCCGCGCATGCAGCGCCTGGGTGCCAAGCTCATCCGCGTGATGAGCTACGCCGTGTGTAAAACGGATGGCAAGGACGACGCCGAGCAGTTCGCCCCCGAGCGCATCAAGCGCATGATCGAGATCAACAAACGCTTCACCGATGCCGGCCTCACGGTGGTGCATGAGAACTGCATGAACTGGGGCGGCATGAGCCCCACCTATGTGCAGCGCATGGCGGAGGCCGTGCCGGGCATGAAGTGGGTCTTTGACACCGGCAACCCCGTCTTCATCGACGACCGCGACCGCCCCGGCATGAAGCAGGACGCGTGGCAGATGTACCAGGCCATCAAGCCGTTCATGGCCCACGTTCACGTGAAAGACGGCATCTGGGATAAGACGAAGAACGACGCTGTCTATACCTATCCCGGCGAGGGCGAGGGCCAGACGGAGCGCATCATGAAGGATCTCGTCGAGACCGGCTACTCGGGCTACATCAGCATCGAGCCGCATGTGGCGGTGGTCTTCCACGGTGCTGGCGCCGCCGATGACCTGAGCCCCGAGCAGAAGGCGAAGGAGCAATACGACAGCTACGTCAAATATGGCCGCATGCTGGAGGCCATGCTGAAGCGTCTCGGCGCGAAGCTGGGCTGATCCGTGCCAGCCGGGCTTTCTGCGAGCCCATAACACGTGTCGTCGTTTGTAGTTCGGCCTTCAGGCCGTGATTGGGAACTCCCGGAACGGGCTGAAGCCCGAACGACAAACACACCAAAGAAAACGGCGGACTGCTGCGAGGCAGTCCGCCGTTTCGTTTTTGAGCGATGGGTCACCCGTCGATGTTCCAGCCGTCACGATACTCCTTCTTCATGAAGCCGTTTGCCTCGGGCGTGTCGGGGCTAGTGCCGGTTTTGCCGTCGTAGCTGATCTTTTTGCCAGTGCGGTAGGCCACGAGGCCGAGGAGCATCATCTCGATCATGTTAGCGCTGTAGCCGAAATCGCAGGCGGTTGGCTTGCTCGGGTCTTTGCAGGCATCGAACCACTGCTTCTGGAAGTTGCCTTTGCCCACGTCGGGATACTGATCCTCCTTCTTGCGGGGTTTGAAGTAGCTCATGTCCGCGTCGTCGCCGAAGGGCACGATCATGCGGGAGTCGAAATCGGCGATGATGAAGCCCTTGGTGCCCTTGAACATGGCTCCATGGCCGATCTTCGTGAGGTCGATGCTTGGCTTTGGCGAGCGCGGCATCGCGCCACCTTGATACCAGCTCACGGTGATGGGGCCGCGCCAGTCGTTCGCTGGATGTTCAAAGTGCGATTCACACATCACGGGCGTGACGTCGGAGTTGTAGGCATCGCCTTTGGCTTCGGCGGAGGTGGGCAGCTTGGCGTCCACGGCATTCCAGAGAAGATCCATCGTGTGACTGCCCATGTCACCGATCTGACCGGCACCGAAATCCCAGAACATGTTCCAGGAGAGGCAGTTCGCACCGGCTCCACCGGAGAAGTAGGCAGGATTATAAGGATGGAAGGGCGCTGGGCCGAGCCAGAGATCGTAGTGGAAGCCCTTTGGCGGCTCGCCTTCAGCGGGGAAGTAGCCGGGCTTCGGAATCTGGCGATTGCCCCACGCGTAGGCGGCCTTCAGCTCGCCGATCGCACCATCGCGGATGAGTTCTTTGACGCGGTTGAAGTTCGGCTGCTCATGCCGCTGCATGCCCACCTGCGTGGCGAGCTTGCCCTTCTTCGTCTCCCACGTCGCACGCACGGTGCGGGCTTCGTTCACGGTGATGGCGAGCGGCTTCTCCATGTAGCAATGGAGGTCGCGTTTGAGGGCCCAGTTCGCGATGAAGGCGTGCGTGTGGTCCGGCGTGCAGCAGACGACGGCATCGAGATCCTTGTGATCGAGGCACTTGCGCCAGTCGATGTAGGTGGTGGCTCCGGGAAAACGCTTCAGCGCATCGGGAAAGCGGGCCTCATTGATGTCACACAGCGCCACGACGTTTTCCTCGGCGATGGAATTGTAATGCGCCAGACCGCGACCCCACACCCCGATGAGGGCGACGTTGAGCTTGTTGCTGGCGGCGTTTTGTCCAAAAAGCGGACGTGTGATCATGGAGCCGGCGACGAGGCCAGCCGCGCCGACGAAGCGACGGCGGGAGAGTGGGGTTGGAGAGAGTGGGGTGCTCATGGCGGGTGAGATTACGCCGTTTCGAGGCCGTTTTGACAAGCCTCATCTTGGGCAAACCCGGCCCAAAACGACGCAATTTGAGCGGCGCAGGCTTCTGAATGCGTTCTAAGCTAGGAGCGTACTACCTGACGCCAACCATGAAAAAGTTCCACCACCTCATCGCCGCCATCGATTTCACCCCTGCCTGCCGAGTGGCCCTCAAAGAGGCTGTCATGCGTGCCTCGCAGGACGGAGCCTCCATCACCGCGCTGCATGTGATGGACAGCTTTCTCATCCACGAGCTGAAAAAAGCTCTGTCGCTGGAGCCTGCTCAAATCGTCCGCGAGTGGACGGAGCGCCTGCGGAAATTCATTGCCGAGAGCGAGGTGGGCGCGGAAAACGTGCGCTGTGAGGTGCGCATCGGCCATCCCTTCACGGAAATCGCGGAGTTCTGCAAAGCCCATGAGGCCGATCTGCTCGTGATGGGTGCAAAAGGCTCGAAGAACGAGCCACACCGCATCGGAGCCATCGCCGCGAAGTGCATCCGCAAGGCTCCCGTCGATGTGCTCGTCGTGCGTGAGGATGCGCAGTCTCCGCACAAGAAGATCGTCACCTGCGTGGACTTCTCCGAGAACTCCGCCAAGGCCGTGCAATGCGCCCTGCACCTTGCCAGCCTTGATGGCTCCAGCGTGGACTGCTTGCACGTGTATCAAAGCGCCATCGCCATGTCGCTCGACTACGGCGGTTTCATGTCGGCGATGCCTGCGGCCATCGATCCCCAGGCCCTGACGAACTGGCAGAAGCAGCTCGAGGAGTTTTTGGAACCCATTACACGTGAAAAGGGCTCTGTGGCCGTCACACCGCTTGTCGTCGAACGCATGAACATCCGTGAAACCATCCTCGAGCACGTCGAGGCCACCGGGGCCACGCTCGTGGTGCTCGGCACTCGTGGGAAAACCGGGTTGCGTGAGTTTTTGATCGGCACCACGGCGGAGAAAATCGTGCAGCACGCTCCCTGCTCGATCCTGGCGGTGAAACCGGATGGATTTGCTGCCGCTGCGGATTGATCTTGCCATGAAAAAGAAAGCCAGCTCATCAGGCACGCCCAGCATCGCTGAACTCCAATCGGCGCTCCAGGCCAGCCAGCAGCGTGCCGCGGCCGTCGTGGAGACGGCGGTCAATGCCATCATCACCATCGACGAGAACTGCATCATCGAGACCACCAACACGTCCACTGAGCGGCTTTTCGGCTACAAGCGTGACGAGATGGTGGGCCAAAACGTCATGATGCTCATGCCCGAGCCTTTTCGATCCCGCCACGACAGCTATGTGAAGAACTACATGCGCACGGGAGAGAAGCGCATCATCGGCATCGGCCGCGAGACCCTGGCGATGCGGAAGGATGGCAGCGTTTTTCCCATCGACCTCTCCGTGGGCGAGGCGGTGCTACCCAGCGGCCGCCGCATCTTCACCGGCATCATTCGCGACCTGAGCGAACGCAAGGAGCTGGAGGACAAGCTCCTCCACATCAGTGAGGAGGAGCAGGCACGCATCGGCCGTGACATCCACGACGACCTCTGCCAGCGGCTCGCCGCCATCGGTTGCCTGGCAAAAGTAGCCCAGAAAAAACTGGCCCAGGCCGGTTGTCCGGAGTCCGAGAGCATGCAGGAGATCGTGCGCATGCTCGGCGAGGCCAACACCCGCGCCCGCGAGACCGCGCACGGCCTCATGCCCGTCGTGCATGACTCCGGCGGGCTCATGGACGCGCTCAAAGATCTCGCCGAGAGCACGGCGAGGGCTTTTGAGATCCAGTGTGACTTCCGCTTCGACAACCCGGTGAAGGTTCAGGACACCAAAACGGCCCTGCAGCTCTTCCGCGTGGCCCAGGAGGCCGTTTCCAATGCCGTGAAGCACAGCCAGGCCACCCGCGTGGAGGTTCGCCTCGCCCGTCAAAGCGGAAACATCGTGCTCACCGTGCGCGACAACGGCATCGGCATCCCCGACACACCCGCCAAAGGCACCGGCATGGGCCTCTTGACCATGAACCATCGCGCTCGAATGATGGGCGGCACCGTCAGCTTCAGTTCCAGGCCGCAGGGCGGCACCCAGGTCACATGCAGCGTTCCCGCACTTCCAAAAGCTCCGAAACCGTAAAACGCGTCATCCTCGTGGATGACCATCCGATCATGCGCCACGGCCTCGCGCAGCTCATCCGCATGGAAAACGGGCTCGATGTGTGTGGCGAGGCTGGCTGCGCCCGCGAGGGCCTGGACCTCGTGAGCAAGCTCAAGCCCGACATGGCTGTCATCGACCTCACCCTGCCGGACAAAAACGGCCTCGAGCTCGTCAAAGACATCCGCGCCATGCATCCGGGCACAGCTTGTCTCGTGCTCTCCATGCATGATGAGGCACTCTACGGCGAGCGCAGCCTCCGTGCGGGTGCCCGCGGCTATGTGATGAAGGAAGAGGCCGCCGATCACCTGATCACCGCCATTCACAAAGTGCTCTCCGGCGGCCTGTATGTGAGCGAAACGCTCAACGCCCGCATGCTCGAGCAAATGACCGCGCCCACTCGCAGCAAGGCGGCAGGGATTGACTCGCTTACAGACCGCGAACTCGAAATCCTCGAACTCATCGGCAAAGGCGTGGCCACCAAAAACATCGCCACACAGCTCAGCATCAGCGCCCGCACCGTCGAGGCCCACCGCGCCCATGTGAAGGAAAAGCTCGGCATCACCGATGGCGCCGCCCTCGTCCGCTACGCCGTGCAGTGGATGGAGAGCCGCGCCAAGGT
>JBJONJ010000632.1:0-4480 GCA_046051905.1 Verrucomicrobiota bacterium | reverse complement strand
TCGGTTTGGTAGTCGTAGAGTTCGAGGATGGCGGTGTCGGCGGGGGCGCCGGGCTTTTTCCATTCAACGAGGCGATGTCGCGCGGTGCGGACGGCGCGGCCGATGAGGCCCTGCTGGCGGGGGAAGACGTGGATGATGTGGTCTCGCGTGCTGGTAGAGGGATTGGCGAGCACTTGGGCGAAGCTGCGGCCATCGCCTTGCTTCGGTGCGGGCAGTTTCGCCAGCTCGGCGAGGGTGGGATAGATGTCACAGGTCTCGATGAGGGCCTGGCTACGCTTTCCACCGGCGATGCCGGGTGCGGCGACGATGACGGGAATGCGGGCGGCTTGCTCGTAGTTGGAATGTTTGCACCACATGCCGTGGTCGCCGAGGTGCCAGCCGTGGTCGCCCCAGAGTAGGATGATGGTGTTGTCGGCGAAACCATTCGCGTCGAGGGCATCGAGCACCTTGCCGAGCTGCGCGTCCATGTAACTCGTGGCCGCGTAGTAGCCGTGAATGAGGTGACGGGCCTGCTCGGGCGTCACGGGGCCTTTTTCTGGCATGTCTTTGTATTGTCTCAATTCGCCCCAGGTGGTCGGCGCGAAGTCGGGGGCACCCTCGGGGGCTTTTTGGAGTTCGGGCAGTTGGAAGGCCGCGGGGTCGTAGAGGTCCCAATACTTCTTCGGAGCCACAAACGGTAGATGTGGCTTCAAAAAGCCGACGGCGAGGAAGAAGGGCTCGTCGGGCTTTGATTTGGCCGCGGCGAGTCGTTTGGCCGCTTCGTCGGCGATGATGCCATCACCGTAGCGATTGTCTGGCACATCGGCGGATTCCGTGGGGGCACCGCGGGGCAGTTTCCAAGGCTCCTTGAGCTTGTTTTCAAACAACGCCTGCTCGCGGGTGGACTCCGGTGGGTTGTTCTCGGTCAACGCGTAGCTGATCGTGCGCGGGCTGAAGTGCGGCACGCTCCACGAGGCCTCGTCATTCACATTGCCATGACCAACGTGGAAGATCTTCCCGAGGCCCTCGGCGCAATAACCGTGCGCGATGAAGTGCTGCGGCAGGGTGGCGGCATCCGGCATCGCTTGGCGGAAATTCGTGCCGAGGTCGTAGATGCCGAGCGATTGCGGACGCAGGCCGGTGAGCAGCGTGTTGCGTGAAGGAGCGCACACGGCCTGGTTGCAATACGCCCGTTCAAACAGCACGCCGCGGGCGGCGAGACGGTCGAGGTGCGGCGTTTTGACCATCGGGTCGCCGTAGCAACCGATCACCGGCTTCAAGTCATCGACACAGATGAGCAGAACATTCGGCTTCGAAGCCGCCGAGAGCGTGGAGACGAGGGCAAGGAGGAAAAAAAGAGAGCGGAGCATGCGAGCGGGGTCAAGACGGTCAAAGGTCAAGGTGGTCAAGATGTCGAAACGCGCCTGAGCAGCCCATCTTGACCTTCCCTTGACCTCTGGACCACGACTTGACCTGCCTCCCACCTTTCTCCATCTCCTCAATCCCCAAACACCTTCGTCAAATCCACCTGGTCGCCGAGCTCGGTGGAGAGCTTCACGAGGCGCTGGAGCAGGTCTTTGAGCTTCGCGGCATGCTCGGGCTTCGCGGCGAGGTCCTGCATCTCCTGCGGATCATCGGTGAGATGGTAAAGACGCAACACTTTGGCTTTCGGATAGGCGATGAGCTTCCAGCCTTCGTGCGTGATGGCACGTTGGAGTTCGAGGTAGGCACCATAGACGGATTCGTAGCGGCTTTTTTCGCCGTTCAACAGCGGGCGCAGGCTGTTGAAGAAGACATGCGCGGGCTTTTCCGCGCCTGCGAGATCGAGCGCTGTGGCCATCACGTCCTGTAAATAGATCGAGGCATCGTTTTTCGCGCCTTTCGCCACGCCGGGTCCGGCGACGAGGAAGGGCACGCGCACGCTGTGGTCATACATGTTTTGTTTTCCAAAGAGGCCGTGATGACCCACCGCGAGTCCGTGGTCGGCAGTGAAGAAAATCCAGGTGTTGTCCGCCTGGCCGGAGGCATCGAGTGCATCAAGGATGCGGCCGATCTGCGAGTCGAGATGCGTGATGAGGGCGTAGTATTCGGCGCGGTGCGTCTTCACCGCCAGCTCGGTGCGGGGCATCGGCGCGAGGTTTTCATCCCGCAGCTTGTGCGAGCAGCCGATGGCGTCCTTGTGCGGATACTCGGGGAGAAAGTTCGCCGGCATGGCGATGCGGCTGAGCGGGTAGCGGTCCACGAATTCCTTCGGCGCCTGCCGTGGATCGTGCGGGGCGTTGAAGGCCGCGTAGATGAAGAAGGGATCGCTGCCTTGCTTCGCGTCGGCGAGGAAGTCGAGCGTGTGATTCGCCACCACCTCGCTCCAATGCGTGCCGCCTTCCCAGAAGCCGCCGAGGGATTTATCGAACGGGCTCCAGGCATCCGGCTGGCCCGCGATGGGGCGGTTGTAGGACGAGGCGACGGTCTTCGGCATGCCGGCGCGGACATCGCGTGTCACGTCAAAGCACTTCGATGCATCGGTCTCGATGTGCCACTTGCTGGTCATGTAGGTCTTGTAGCCCGCTTTTTTCATGAGCTGCGGCCAGAGCACGCCGGCCTGGCGCTCCGCGTCGGTGGTCTTGTGAATCTTGTTGGCGCTCCACACGCTGCGGCCGCTGATCAGCATCGTGCGGCTCGCCACGCACACCGCGCCGCTCCACGAGCCCATGTTGTAGGCGCGGGTGAAGGTGGTGCCGCGGGCCGCGAGGCGGTCGAGGTTCGGCGTGTCGATGTCCGTGTGCCCGAAGGCCCTCACCGCCTCATACGAAAAGTCATCGGCGAAGAGGAACAGCACATTCGGCTTCGCCGCGAGCAGCGGCGAGGCCAAGAGAAACAGGACGAGCAGGGCTTTCATGGAGGCGCAGCGAACGCGGTGGAGACACCGGCTCTGTCAGGCTGCTGCAAAACTCGATCTTGGCATCGGGCAGCCTTCCGCGTAGTTTCTTCCCATGGAACAGACCCTCGAAAACCGCGTCGCCAGCCTGGAGCAGACCATCGCCCAGCTCACGGCGAAAGTTTTGCAGCTCACGCCGGTGAAGAAGGACTGGCAGACCACGCTGGGCATGCTGCCGGACGATGAGCTGTCCAAAGAGGCCGAGCGCCTGGGCCGCGAGTATCGGGCCTCCCAGCAGGAACCTTGAGGCATCATGCTGATCCTCGACACCAACCACACGCAGCAGATTTCACGTGGTTCGCCTGCTGGCGTCCGGCTTCTAAACCGGCTGCGTGAATGTGGTGCCAGCGTGGCAACCACCATCGTCAGCGCCGAGGAGCATCTGCGAGGCTGGATGGCGGAGATTCGCAAGCGCACCAAGCCCGAGGAGCAGGTCGATCCCTATCGCCGGTTGCTGACGACGATGGAATTTTACTCCGCCTGGCTGGTGCTGCCTTGGGACTTCGAAGCGGCGGCGCTTTTCTCGCTGCACCGGACTGGCGGGGTGCGCATCGGCAGCATGGACCTTAAAATCGCCTGCATCGCCCTCGCTCACGAAGCGGTCGTGCTCACCCGGAACAGCGTGGACTTCAGCCAGGTGCCAGGCCTGAGGCACGAGAACTGGCTGGACTGAATCACCACCTCACAGCGGCCGCTTATACGCTTCACACCGATTGTGCCAGCCGGCCAGCCAGCGCTGCTCGCCGCGTTCGGGCGGGGAATTCGCCACGCGACGGCTGAGAACGCGTTTGGAGGCTTCAGCAAAGGCCGCGGGCGTGCCGCCGCGCATGTCTTCGAGCACCTGCATGAGGCCCCAGCCTTGGCCGCGATAGCGTTCCTTCGGGTTCGTGCCCTCGCCTTTGAAATTCACATAGTCGATCAGGCAAAACATCCCCTCCGGCGTCGTGCTCAAAGCCGTGAAGCTCGTCTTCGCCGCGCCGCTCATGCTGCCAGCGGCACGCTGGAGCCGCAGCATGATGTACTCGGTCTGCAGGCCCACGTTCGCGGCCAGGATGTTTCGCAACTCGGCCTGCCGGGGGCCGTTTTTATCAGCATCAAAGGCCGCCTTCGAGTCCCACACGCAGGCACCCTTCGTCCAGGCGGGCATCAGCACGCCGCGGGCCTCCAGATGGCGCCCCAGACCGGGAAAACTCTCCTCAAACGGTCCGCGGCGGCCCGCAGGATACCAGATGAAATGGCCGATGCCCAGCGACGCAAAGTCCTCCCCGCCGTTCCAGCTCGTCAGGCCAGCCACACTGCCGGCGCACTCGTTTTGCCAGATGCGCTGGCCCACGCGGTCCATCTGCGCCGCGGTCAAACCGGCCTGCGCGGGGGGCAGCGGTGCGGTGCAGCCAAGCAAAAAGGCCGCCCCGGCCAAGGAGAGAAGCCAGAAATTTCGCCGGTAACTTTTCGAGGTCATATTTTGGTATTCTTCATTGAATGCTTGGAATCGGACTGATTGTTTGAAACAATAGCCGCCCATCTTCCCTCTTGCCCGCCCAATTTCATTAAGATTGCCTCACTGAT
>JBJONJ010000631.1:0-3117 GCA_046051905.1 Verrucomicrobiota bacterium | reverse complement strand
TCCTCGCGGATACCCCCACCTTTGCCTACCGGCCCAAAGAAATCCGCAACGGCCTCTCCATCCCGCCGCGCATGTCCTTGCGCAACATCGTCCAGATGATGATGCGCCCGAGTTGGTGCCTTGGTCAGCTCGCGGCAGGCGCACCGCAGTTCCAGACCATGAAGCCCTACATCCCAAAAGGGCTGAACATGAAGCATCTGGGTCTGTTCATGAACCGAACCTTCTCCGGCCGCCTCAGCGCGGACAAGATCAAGGCCATCCGCGAGCGCTGGCCGGGCAAGCTGGTCGTCAAAGGCATCGTCACACCCGAGGATGCGGAACTGGCTCTCCAACTCGGTGCCGACGGCCTCATCGTCTCCAACCACGGCGGTCGCCAACTCGACGCCGGAGACTCCACCATCCGCTCGCTCGCGGCCTTGCAGCGCGAGTTTGGCAGTCGTACCACGCTGATGCTCGACAGCGGCGTTCGTAGCGGCCCGGATGTCGCCTGCGCCCTTGCCTCCGGTGCCAAGTTTGTCTTCATGGGCCGCAGCTTCATGTATGGCGTGGGCGCTCTGGGACCCCGTGGAGGCGATCACACCTTGATCATGCTCAAGCGCCAGCTTCGCCAGGTCATGGAGCAGATTGGCTGCGAGCGTGTGGCTGACCTGCCCAAGCATCTGCTACTTCTCCGCGAGTGACCCACTATGCCCACCACACCGGGCAACCACGACCAATCCGACACGCGCACGTGCTCAGCCGTTCGTCACCGTTGTTCGGCAACTCGATACGCAGCGGGCGTTGCTCCAAACAGGCGTTTGAAGTGCTGGCCGAAGCGGGAGACGTCGCGGTAGCCGACGCGTTTGGCGATGCGGGCGATAGGGAGTCGGGTGGTGCGGAGGAGTTCGGCTGCTTTTTCGAGGCGGAGTCTTTGCAGGTAGGCTTGGAAGCTGAGGCCGTGCTGTTGGCGGAAGAGTCGGGAGAGATTGCCGGGGCTGGTAAAGGCGATCTTGCTGGCGACGTGGGTGAGCTTCAGCGGGCAATGCAGACGGAAGACGAGATGCGCGACGGCGCGTTGGAGTGGATCGCCTTCGGGTTCGGTGGTGGACTTGGTTTGCTCGGCGAGGCGGAACCACACGGCTTCGACGTGGGTGCGGGCTGCATCTTCGGCGGCGGCGGGATCACCGAGGGCAATCGTTTCGACGAGATGCTCGTGTTCCTCTGCGATGGTTCGGGAGTCCGGGAAGCAATCGTCAAAACCCTGCTTGTGAAGGGCTCGGAGGCTGTCCCAGACGATGCGCCACGTTTCTTTGAGCATGGGAACGTCGGCGAGGCTGACGATGGTTTCGTGAAGTTCGAGGTCCGCGTGACGAAAGCCGCTGTAGTCGCGGGCACGCAGGGCTTTGGTGAGCCGTTTCAAGATGGAGCGCAGTTGCTTGAGCTTCTCGGGAGAGGTGGCGGCGTGAGTGGCCGCATGGCGGGCGGCGAAGCCTTCCAGCAAGGAACGGAGTTCGGAGAGTCGGCGCTGTTCAGTGGTGGTCATGGCTACAATATGCGAAATCGGGCTTCTGGGTATGCGGCAGAGGTCAAAGGTAGGCAGCGCTGGCTGTATGAATTGAAAACGTGATTCTCGACACGTTTGATCATTCCGATGGCGCCTACTTATGCCAAATCAAACATCTCACCGCAACCACCCATAATCATGCCCGACAAAGTCCCCTTTGGTGTCATCGCTCCGATGACGACGCCCTTTTCTTCATCCGGCGAACTGATGCCGAAGTCCATCCGCAGCCAGGTGGAGTTCCTCGTTCGTGAGCGGGCCGACAGCCTCGCGGTCGGTGGTTCGACTGGCGAAGGCCAGACCTTGGACGCCGATGAACTCCGCGCCTGCGTGAGCGAGGTGCGCGAGGCAATGCCAGCGGACATGCCGCTCGTCGCCAGCACTATTTGCGACAGCACTCGCCAGGCGATTCGCAGCATCAAGGCGGTGGCAGGTCTCGGCGTGGACGCCATTCAGCTCACGCCGGTGCATTACCTCTTCCGTCCGGATGATGAGATGATGATCGAGCACTTCCGCGTGATCCACGAGGAGACGGGCATGCCGCTCATCATCTACAATGTGGTGCACTGGTGCTATCTCTCGCCGGAACTGACGGTGCGCCTGATGAATGAGGTGCCGGGTGTGATGGGCATCAAACAAAGCGCGGGCGACTTGAAGCTCTTCGCCGATCTCATGATCAATGCGCCGAAGGATCGCAAAATTTACAGCGCGGTGGATGCGCTGATGTATCCCTCGTTCTGCCTCGGCACGCCGGGCGTGATTGCGGCCACGCCTTCCGGCATTCCGCGTGCGACGGCCCTGCTGCGTGATGCGGTGGCGAAGGGCGATCACGCCAATGCGCGGCTGCTTCACGAGGCGATCCTGCGCTTCTGGAATGCTACCGATCATTACAATCTGCCCGCGTGCATCCGTTATGCGCAGTCGTTGCAAGGAGTGGATGCTGGCTTCCCGCGCATGCCGATGCGCCCAGCCACTGAGGCACAACAGGCAAAGATCAAGCCCGCGCTGGAGGCGGTGCTGAAGCTTGCTGACTCGCTCAGCTAACCCGTTTCGGATTCGCCACTCATGTCACCCCTCGTCGGCATCACGCTCATCCTGCTGTTCATCGCGCTCGCCGTGGCCTCGCGCTCGGTGGGCGTGATGAAGGGGCTAGGGTTCACGTTCGTGGTGCTGGCGACGGGGGCGGCGGCGATGACGTTTCCTGCGGCCTTCATCTCATGGGGAGATTTTGAGTTGAAGTCCGCCATCACACCGCTCGTGCAGGTCATCCTGCTCGGCATGGGACTCACGCTCACGCTGGATGACTTTGGCCGCGTGTTCACCATGCCGCGCGGAGTCATTCTCTGCTGCGTGTTGCATTACACCATCATGCCGCTTGGCGGTTGGTGCTTTGCGCATCTGTTTGGTCTGCACGGCGCAGTGGCAACGGGGTTGATCCTCATCGGCTCGGTGCCCAGCGGCACGTCGTCGAATGTCATCTCACTGCTCGCCCGTGTGAATGTGCCGCTCTCCGTCACGGTCACGGCCGTGTCCACGCTCATCTCGCCGCTGATCACGCCGTTTGCGATGAAGTGGCT
>JBJONJ010000630.1:0-8867 GCA_046051905.1 Verrucomicrobiota bacterium | reverse complement strand
GCGGCAGCCGCTGCGGCCTCGGCTCCGGCACCTGCTGCGAATGCCGCGAAGCCTTCCAAAGCCTCTTCGAAGGTCGTCGAGCCCGATTTGATGCCCGCAGGTGGTGCCGAGCTCATGACCACCGAGCCCGTCTTCACTCATGGCGTGTCACTTTCATCGAAAAACGATCGTGATGACGGTGAGTTCGACCTCGATGCCGAGCTGGAGGATTTCGACAACGAAATGAAAAACCAGCTTCGCGATGCCAGCGGAGCCTGGCTCGGTGATTCTCAGCCGCCGCCTTCACCCAGCACGACCGAGCGCGACTACCGCCCGCCGGTGCCTGATACGCTGCCTTATGTCGTCGTCATTGTCGATGAGCTGGCCGATTTGATGCAGACCGCCCCCGCGGACATCGAAGTGGCCATCGCCCGTATCACGCAGATGGCCCGCGCCGCCGGCATCCACCTCATCGTCGCCACGCAGACACCGCGTGCGGACGTCATCACCGGTGTCATCAAAGCGAACATCCCCACGCGTATCGCCTTCCAGGTGTCGTCGGCCCTCGACAGCCGCGTCATTTTGGATCGCAAAGGTGCTGAGAACCTCGTCGGCAAAGGGGACATGCTTTACGTTCCTCCCGGCGGTGCCCAGCCCGTGCGCAGCCAGGGCGCTCTCGTCACCGATGATGAGATCCACGCCATCGTCGAGCACTGCGTGGCTCAGGGCAAGCCGGTCTTCGATGTCAAAGTCGATGCCAACAGTGGCGACTTCCTCGCCGATGGTGAAGAGGAAGGCGAAGGCGGCGGCATGAGCGCCGAGGAAGCCGAAACCCTCGAGCAATGCATCGAGGTCATCCGACAGGAAAAGAAAGCCTCCACCAGCCTCTTCCAGCGTCGCCTCCGCCTCGGCTACGGCCGCGCCGCCCGCATGATGGACCTCCTCGAAGCCCGCGGCATCATCGGCCCCGGCGATGGAGCCAAGCCTCGCGAGATTTTGGTGCAGATCGATTAAGCGGGCTGCTCCAGCAGGCGCAGTTTTTTCTCCACCAGAGGCAGCCAGAGGGTGATCCGCGTGCCGTGGCCTTCGCGGGACTCGATGTCGATCTCGCCACCGTGCTCGCGGATGATGCGGCGTACGATCAGCAGGCCGAGGCCGGTGCCGGTGCTGCGCGTGGTGGCGAAGGGCTGGAAGAGCTTGCCCATCTGTTCCGCGCTGATGCCTTTGCCAGTGTCCTCAAAGCTCATGCGCACCTCGTAGTCAGTGAAGGTCCCGCCGATGGTGATCTGGCCGCCCTGGGGCATGGCCTGGCAGGCATTGCGGATGAGGTTGTGGAAGGCCTGCTTGATCTGCGCGGCATCGAGCGGCATTGCGGGCAGATCGGCGCGGAGGTCGAGGCGCACGGAGACCTTGGCACGCTCCATCTCCGGCTGGAGCACGCGGAGGCATTCATCGAGCAGATCGCGGAGCTGCACGCTTTGAAACTGCGGCTTGGTGGGCCGGATGGCGGCGAGGAACTGGCTGATGATGCCGTCGAGCCGTTTGATCTCGCTGGTGGCCACGTCGAGATGCTCGCGCAGCGGTTCGCCTTTGCTGCCCATTTTTTTCAAACGACGCTCCAGAAGCTGAAGGTGGATGGTGAGCGAGTTCAGCGGGTTACCCAGCTCATGCGCCACGCCGGCGGCGAGCATGGTGAAAGCATTCAGGCGCTCGCTCTCGATCTGCTCCTCGGTGCGCTTTCGCGTCTCGGTGACATCGCGGATGAGCATGACAAAGCCCATCGAGGTGTCCTTGTCGTCGATGGAGGTGATGTAGAAGTTCAGGAAGCGGTTTTCGGGATACAGCACCTCCATGTCGCGGCTGATGACGGTGCCGGGGTCCATCACACCATCCCAGTCGAGGCCGCGCACGCCCTGCGCCAGCCGCTGGCCGATCACCGCCTCTTTTTGCATGCCGAAGAACTGGCAGGCGGCGCGGTTCACATAAGTCACCTGGCCCTCGGCATCGAGGAGGATGACGCCTTCCTGAAGTGCCTCGAAAACCTTTTCGAGAAGGCCTTTCTCACGGAGCAACTCCAACACGATACCCTGCACCTCGCCTGGTTCGAGGCGGTCCATGCGTTTGATGAGCTTGTCGATGAAGGCGGAGCGCATGGCGTGGGTTTAGCGTTCAAATGGGTCTCAGGCGGGTGCGCTCGTTCGGTGTCTGGCAGACGGGGCAGATGGTGACCGAATTTTTGTCCTTCGGGTCACGCAGGTAGGCCGTGGAGCAGATGCGGCACTGCACGGCCACGTGGCGGCGGTGGGTCTCGCGACGCCGCTCGCGGAGGAAGGTCCAGAACCACAGTCCGCAGACCACGGTGATGCCCAGGGCCAGAAAGATGAAAATGAGCGTGCTGAGCAGGACGGGGATCATGGGGCGGACTGCCAGTGAAAGCCGAGCGTGCCCCATTGGCGGGCGGTTTTGGAATCCGGCTGGAAGCGCAGCGCGGCCACGCGGTCGCGCAAAGCCTTGGTGGTGGCCGGATCTTCACAGTTGAACAGTGGCAAAGCCTCCGTGACACGACCGCTGGCATCAACTGAGATGCTGAAACGGGCGTTCTCAGGATCGCTTAGCGGCACATCACGAATTTCGAGGGCTGCGGGAGCGCGGCGGGCGAGCTCTGGTCCTGGAATCGCACGCAGCACGGCAGGCCTCGCCTCGATCACCGGTTGTTTTGCCCTTGGAGCCACCTCTGGGAGGACCGGCGTGGCGGCGGTAAAGACACGCGGCGGCTCTGGCGTGGTCATGGCCGGCTCCATGGCCCGCAGCTGCAGCTCGAAGCCGGCATAGCCGGGGGTGAAGCTTGGGAAGTTTCCTTGAGCCGTGAGGTCCACCGGTTCGGCGGGCACGAGGCCGAAGCTCTTGTCCTGCGCCCGGTGGATGAGCGCCAGTGCCTCCGGATCTGCCGGGTCGAGCATCAGCATGCGCTGCGGCACCGCATCCGCTGTCTGCACGCTGGGATAGGTGATGCGGAAGACGACGAAGAACAGCGCCATGAGCACCGCCAGCAGGATCGTGAGCAGCACGACGTGGAGCGTGGAGCGGTCCCGAATCTTCCAGGCAAAGGTGAGCATGCGCGGTGGTCAGGTTTACTGCTGTGGCGAGACCGTGGCGAGGGCCACGGCGTAGCCGTTTTGATGGGCGATGGTGGTGACCTCGACGAGGCGCCCTCCGGGGGCCATGCGGTCGTGATGAATGATGGCCCGTCGTTCACCATCGCGGTTCTTTTTGAGCACTTCCGGCAGGGTTTCGAGCGTGACCGGCTGACCGTCGAAGTAGATGGCGGCGTCCGAGCCGGCAGGGATCGTGATGATGTGCGCCCGGTCAAACCCTGTGAGGCGGGAGGTGGACTGGGGGAGATCGATGTGGATGCCGGATTTTGCCACAAAGCCGCTGCTGAACAGGAAGCAGATCATGAGCAGGATGACCGCGTTCATGAACGGCGCGGCAAACATCCAGGGGCTCTGGCGCGGCAGGTTGGAGTGAAGCTTCATGCTGGCGGGAATTGAAACCGGAAAAGGCACACGCGGCAAGGGGAGAGATGCCGCCAAAACTCAGCGCAGCCCCGCCTCGGCCAGGCGCTCCTGGAGATCGGCGGCCAGCAGCGCCTGCTGCATCGGCTCGATCTTGCCCTGCACAAACTGGTCGAGGTTGTAGAGCGTCATCTCGATGCGGTGATCGGTGACGCGGTTCTGCGGGTAGTTGTAAGTGCGGATCTTTTCCTCGCGGCCTCCGCTTCCGATGAGGCTGCGGCGGTTGGCGGAATACTTGGCGGCTTCCTCCTGCTGCTTTTTCTCCAAAAGACGCGCCCGCAGAATGCCGAGGGCCTTTTCCTTGTTCTTGATCTGGCTGCGGCCGTCCTGGCAGCGCACGATGGTGCCGGTGGGAATGTGGAGAACCTGCACGGCGGAGTCCGTGGTGTTCACGCCCTGGCCTCCGGCGCCGGAGGAGCGGCACACTTCGATGCGCACCTCATCAGGTTTGAGCTCGATGTCCACCTCCTCGGCCTCGGGCAGCACAGCCACGGTGGCGGCGGAGGTGTGGATGCGGCCTTGCGCCTCGGTGGCGGGCACGCGCTGCACGCGATGCACGCCGCTTTCATATTTCAGCACGCGATACACATCCTCGCCGCTGACCTTGATGCTGGCTTCCTTGACGCCGCCCATGTCGGAAGGGCTGCTTTCGAGCGCTTCGACCTTCCAACCGCGGTTTTCCGCAAACCGCGTGTACATGCGCAAAAGGTCGCCGGCGAAGATCGCGGCCTCATCACCGCCGGTGCCGGCGCGGAACTCCATGATGACATCGCGGCCTTCGAGCGGATCAGGCGGCAAAATGGACTCTTGGATGGCCTTTTCGAGATCCACGAGCCTTTGCTCCAGCACCGGAATCTCCGCCGCGGCCATCTCGGCGAGTTCCTTGTCATCGAGAGACTTGGCCATCTCGCGGTTCTCGACCAGCTCGGTCTGCGCTTTTTGATACTGATCCCAGCAGGCGAGCAGTTTTTGCAGCCCGCGATGCTCGCGCAGCAGATCGCCGGCCTTCTTCGCGTCGTCGAAGAAGTTCGGGCGGCCGATGATGTCCTCGAGATCGGCGAAGCGGGTGCGTTTGGCCTCGATGATGGGCGCGTAGTTCATGAGTGGTGGAAAGGCGGAAGCGGGGCGGACAAACGCAAAACGGTGTCCGGCACGAGGCACGGACACCGTTTGGTTAAAAGGAAGAACTGGAAGACTAGGCGCTGGCTTCGGCGGTGGGCTTCGGCGCGGTGCGGCGGGCGCGGGTGCTGCCGTAGCGCTGGGCGAACTTGTCCACGCGGCCGGCGGTGTCGATGAAGCGCTGCTCACCGGTGAAGAAGGGATGGCAGGCGGAGCAGATGCCGATACGGAGGTTCTGCACGGTGGAGATGGTGTCATACACGGCACCGCAAGTGCAGGTGATCGTGGTCTCGAAGGTCTTGGGATGGGTTTCAGCTTTCATGGGATGTTTGGAGGTCCACGGAAGGCCGACGAGGTGGAAAAGGTGTTCTTTCGCCGGAGCGTGGGGCGCGGATGGTAGTGGCGAAAGCTTTCCCGTCAAGCCCGCATCCAACCCTCCCGCCAAGGGGCGGGCCGTTCTTGAAAGCAGGCCCGTCTTGGTATCCTCTGCTCCATGAAACGTGCTTTTTTCATCCTAGCGGCGCTTTCCACGATCCTGCACGCCCAGCAGCCGAGGCCGGTGGCCATCGGCGGCAAAGCGGGGCTGCGCAGCGGCACGGTGCTCCGGGAGAAACGCGAGATCCTTGTCGAAAAAGGCACCTCGACGCTCCAGCAGGCCTCCGGTGAAAAACGCTCCGTGGCTGCCCGCTGGCTGCTGCGGCATCATCTCATGCGCCGAGTGCAGGGCAGCGGCGCGGAGGAGATCGAGGTGCGTGAGCATGCCTTTGAAGAGACGCAGTTCGCGCTGAACGGACCCGCTCCCGCCTCGCAAGAAACTCGTGGTGCTTTGAATGGCGTGACCTTGCTCGCCAGGCAGCGCGGCGGCGGATGGAACTTCGAGCTGAAGGATCGCAAACCGGTGGAGCGCCAAAACGCCGCGATCCTCGACCTGCAATTCTTTGCCAACGTGATGGAGATCGTGCCCGCCGCCCTCGGCACGCAGACGCGGCGCCCGGGGGAAATGTGGAAGCCCGCGATCCCCGCGCCGCGTGGCAAGGCTTACGGCCAGCCGGTCTTCAAAGACGTGGAGGCCACCTTCGGCAGCATTGAGGAGCGTGACGACGGCCCTCATGCGAAGCTGTTGATCTCCGGCAGCTTCACGATGGAACAGCCGATGAACACCCTCTCACGCCTGGAGATCACCTTTGCCATTGCCCTCACGCGCCGCCTCAGCGACCTGCTCGATGTCGAGACTGAGATCAAAGGCACCTACAAGGACAACATCCAGACACGGCTCAACGACGGGAAGACCGGCTTCATTTTTCACGACTATCCCTATGTGGTGAAGCGCACGATCAGCATCGAGAAGTGAGCCTCGACTCAATCACCGACAGGCTCCAGCGGCGGCAGGCCATGCGCGGCCCGGGCCTTCTGGCACTTCTCATCCCCGGGCTGGAGTTCCCGGCAGGGATACGGTCGCTGCTCATAGATGCGGCAGATGGATTTTTCACCCACCGCGCCATCGAGATGCACGCAGCGCGGGGGCAGGCGGTCCGTTCCAGCAAAAGCCACCCGCCAAGGCGTGATCTGCACCAGCGTGGCCTCGTCGATCCCGCGCTGCACGGCCTCCTGCCAGTAAAACGACACGCGGAAGTGGCAGCAGCAGGCTCCACAGGTGATGCAGGCTTTCGGATCGTAACTCATGGCGGCTTCAACTGATCAACAGCAGACGTTTTTGCCCCGCAACCGGATCTGGCGCCCGATGCACACAGGGTGGCACGGCCACCTCCGGATGCCGCGTGGCGATGCGCCAGAGGTTTCCGATGCCAAAAGAGTAGCCGCGAGCGCCTTCACGCTTCGCGAAGTGCAAATCATGAAAATGCTCCGCAAGCCATTCTTCGAAGCTTTCGTCGTCGCGACCTCCAAAAAGCCGCAGAAGCTCCGCCCGTGCCTCCGGCACTTCGACACGCGGAATGGCATCCTCGGGAAAAAGGCCTTCTGACGAGGCTCCGTGGTAGGTGCAGAGCCAGGTGTCCGCCTCCGCCGTGGCGCTATCCACATGCCAGGAGCACACATCGGTGCGCCGATGCGGCGGCTCCACGGGATGCGTGTAGCCGTTCACGCAGTCCAGCACCGGATCGAGCCCATGCTCCTGCAAGCATCGCACATCCTCCAGCATGGTCTTCACGGCCGCACGACCTGCCTCAGTGAGTTCCAGATCATGCCAATCGACCTCCGACAGATGCGTGATGCCTTTCGGCACATTCAACCGCCGCGCCACCTCTTCGAAATCACCTTCCAGACACCGCGGCCAGCACAAGGCATTCACGCCATCACGCAGCGGTGCGTGCAACAACTCATCGAAGCTGCCGACCAGCCGGATGCTCGGGTGGGATGCAGGGAAGGGGACAAGAGAGGCGGGGGAGAGCAAAGTCAGAGGCGGATGTCCTTGTGTTGAGCAGAAGCCGGCCACATGCAAGGCCGCTTCATTCCTTGAGAGCCGGCGGCCGATGACTCGGAATCTGCGCTTTGAAATCTCCGAGACTGTTCCAGTGCGTCGGCTCCGCCAGATCGACCTCCGCCACGGTCACGGTGCCCCATTGCTTCGCTTGGGCGATCACGTCGCCGTAGTGGTCAAAGATGCCGGAGATCATCCAGTCCTGCTTTTCATGGTCCGTGTAGGTGCTGCTCACCACAAAGACGTGGTTCTCACAGGCACGGGCACGGGCCAGCATCGGATTGCAGCCCCACACCGGCCACGCAATGACCTCCGCGCCGCGGATCGTGAGCGCCCGCGCCACCTCCGGGAAGAAGCCGTCGTAGCAGATCATCATGCCCACTTTGCCAAAGCGGGTCTCGAACACCGGATACTCGCGCCCCGGCGTGATGCCCGCCTCGATCTCGCCGCGTGGCAGCGTCACCTTGCGATACTTGCCGATGAGCGAGCCATCCGGTCCGAGCAGCGCGGCCGTGTTGTAAATGGTCTTTCCATCCTGCTCCACCAGTCCGGCCACAATGTGAAGCCCATGCTCCTTCGCCAGTTTGCCAAAGTAATTCGTGCTCGGCCCCGGCACTGTCTCCGCACATTCGTGCATCTTCTTGCCCGTGCCATAGTATGTCAGCGTCTCACCCAGCACGACGAGGTCCGCCTTCTGTTTCGCTGCCTCGGCAATCAAAGCGGCATACTGCGGCGGCTTGTCGGAGGGTTCTTTGCCCTCGCGAGGTTGCAGATGAACGGTCGCCAGCCGCACTTTGCGCGGCGCGGGAGCAGGTGCCTCGGCCAGGCTCACCTCGCTCCACTCCGCCCGCGCATTCGCGGCCCATTGCAGATACAGCTCGATGCGTGCCTGCCTCGCCTCGGTGGGAGCGCGGAGGATCGTGTCGATCTTCGCCCATTCATCTGGAGCGCTGCCCGAGTCCTGAGGATACTCCGGCTCCGCACGCGGCGTGGTGCCTTTGGCATAGCCCTGCTTCGCCGGCGTCTCCCACTTCACCGGCTGGCCTTTTTCATCCTGCCAGATCACCCGCGCATACATGCTGCGGCGTGGCTCCGGCATCGCGCTGTGCTTTCGCCACGCGATGAAACGCTGATGCTTCCCGCCCGTCACCGGCACCGTCTTCGTCCAGCAGCCGATCCAATGCTCCCCCGCACCCGTTTCGAGCACGAGCGATCCTTTTCCATCATGCCCGCCTGTCTCCTTTTGCACCGCCTGCGGCCGCGACTCTTCGCGTGGCGATTCGAGAACCCATTCGGCATGCGCCGACGAAAGCCCCGCAAGCATCAGAAGAAGGAAAAAGCGTTTCATTCCTTCGCATACGCATCAGCCGACAACAATCACGCAGTGGACAGCTCAGGGCCATTCATCGCGTATTTGCTCCATGCTCCGCCTCCTGTGTTTCTTTGCCTTCGCCAGCCATCTCATAGCTCAAACCGGCACCATTCCCGCCGATCGTCCGCGTGCGCGGCCTGCATCGGCGCTCACCGGTTGGGCAGATTGGGAGAAGGGCGAGGAACTTCTCAAACGCATCCAAGTCCCACCCGCGCCGGTGCTTTCGGCGGAGGATGCAGCCAAGACCTTCAAGCTCGCGCCCGGTTATCGCGCGGAACTCGTCGCGTGCGAGCCGATGGTGCAGTGCCCGATCTTCTTTGAGTTCGATTCCGAAGGGCGTATTTGGGTCGTCGAGTATCAGGGCTACATGCGCGATGTGCAGGGC